>NZ_JAAGOV010000042.1:0-93993 GCF_010500785.1 Salipiger sp. PrR003 | reverse complement strand
CACTCCAATCCTGCCCATTCAGGGGAGTGTGACACTTCAGCTTTGCTCATGTGGGACATTCTAACTTGGCGCTTACAGTTGCGGAATCTGATAACGACTGTTATGTTAAAAATTGATGTTGCCTGATGGCGGCTCTTTGACGGAAACGCTTTCTATGAAAGCCTCTCGGATCACCTACGCAGGTCACCCCTCCGCGAACAAGGCTTTCACACCGAACATCGATGCAGAGATCGAATCCATCACCGCTCTGTCTCGCAACGGCCCTGGTGGGCAGCTCTCCCAGTTCCTTGATCCTATCGACAGGTTCTTTGCCACTCGGGTTGAAGGCACGATCGGTGAAACCTGGTTCCGTCTGAGGCATGTATGTTTCCTCGCATTCTGCAGTTCAAAGATGCGAGCAGTCCAGCAACAGACCAGCGCCGACAGCTGTGGCATGTGACGACACACGAAATTAACGCCGATGACGGACACTGTGGGTCGCGCACCTGAGTGCGCGTGGATTGGAACTACGGTCCCAAGCTCGAGTTCGTGCTAGCTGAGATCTGATCGACCGGGCCATCGTGACATGAGTGTTAGCGATGGCCCGGCTCGTACTTGTCATGAGATCATCGTGCTGATGGTTGAGCGACGTGGTTTTGCAGCCATGCCGCCACATCGGCGACGGCTACCATTTCCTGAGCGCCGCCCATTTTCAGAGCGACATGACCGGCTGACGCCTCGCGCTCCCCGATGATGGCCATGACCGGCACTTCAAGCTCCCGAGCGGCTACGATCCGCCGCGACAGGGTCTCGCTTTGGCTGAACATGCGTGGCCGGAGCCCGAAAGCCATCAAGAGGTCGTAGAGGTCCTTCGCAGCACTGTGCTGGGCATCCGATATGGGAAGGATCGCAATCTGATCCGGGGACAACCACAGCGGAAGCCGCCCGGCATTCTCTTCCAGAATGATCCCGATGAACCGGCCGATGGAACCAAAAACCGCGTGGTGGATCATGATTGGCACCTCAGGTTTACCATCCTCGTTCACGTAGCTGGCGCCCAGGCGGCCGGGGAGCACACTATCGAGTTGAACAGTGCCGCATTGCCATGCCCGACCCATTCGATCCCTGAGAGCGAACTCCAACTTCGGACCGTAGTAAGCCCCCTCGCCCGGCTGCATCTTAGGATCGAGACCACATTTACGAGCAGCATCAAGCAACTCGGCCTCAGCCCAGTCCCATTGCTCGTCCGACCCTGATCGCTTGTCCGGCCGCAGCGAAAGCGCCACCTCGATGTCCACGAACCCAAGACATGCGTAGACCTCCTGAAGCAAGCCCACGAAGCGCTTTACTTCGTCCCGAACCTGCGCTGGTCTACAGAGCACGTGAGCATCGTCCTGGGCGAATGCCTTGGTGCGCAAGAGGCCGTGTAGCGAACCAGATGGCTCATCGCGATGGCACTGCCCGAACTCGGCATATCTCATGGGAAGATCGCGCCATGACCTCTTGGCGTCGTTGAAGATCTGGACGTGGCATGGGCACGACATGGGCTTCAGAGCCATGTCCCGACCGTCTTCCCTCGAGATCGAGAACATGTTCTCCCTGAATTTTTCCCAGTGGCCTGACTTTTCCCAAAGCTCGCGCGCCAGGAGTTGCGGGGTATGCACCTCTTCATAGCCAAGGCGTCGCATGTGCTCGCGGATGAAGTCTTCGAGGAGCCGGTAAATGCGGTAGCCCCGGGGGTGCCAGAAGATCATGCCGGGAGAGTGCTCCTCTACGTGATAGAGATCGAGCCGCTTGGCCAGCATGCGATGATCGTGAAGTTCCATTGTCGTCGTGTCCTATTTTCAGAGATGAAGGCCGGACACGGACAGGCATACGCACAAAAAAGCCCCGCTCGCGTCCGGCGGGGCTGTGGTGATGTCTGGGCTGGAGGTGTTTAGAAGGCGCCCACGACAAAACCGGCCGCCACCGAGATGGTGGTGGTCGTTGCCGTCGTTGTGGTGTTCGCTGCGTATGCCATGACGATTGATATACTGGATGACGATGCCTAAGACAAAGTTTAAGGCCTTAGGTCACCACCTTTTTCTGGACGTAGCCAAGGTCCCTGCCCCTTCGCCGCCAGTTACTCTGGTCTGGCAAGCTTTGCTCCGTAGCGTCGAAAGGCATCTTCCTGGCCCACCGCAAAGAAGCCTTCCATGTCATTGAGGAAGTCACGGTTGTGGGCATCCACCGTGTAGGCCAGCCGTTCTCCGAAGTAGACGCAGGCCTTGCGCATATGTGTGATGATCACCGTCGGAGCCTTTGTCTGGGTCTCTTCGGCATCCTCACACATGAAACCGAGTGCGGTGGTGGGCCAGCGCTGGGAAAACAGCTCAACATCGACTTGATCGACAGATAGCGGCTCATCTCCCTCTTCCGGGAGGTCGTCGCGCAGAGCTTTGAAAAGTGCTGACTGCAGGCAATCGACAGGATGATACCTATTCACGGTGAGGCCCTTCACGCGGCGACCTCCAGATCGACAAAAGTTACCTTGTCGACGCCCTCGACGACTTTCGGTTCGTGCCCCTTTCTGTTGATCACCCACGGAGAAATCTGGATTTTCAGGCCAGACGCTTCCTCGAGCTTCGCGACCACGTAGTCCCGGAACTCTTCAAGGGACGCCCGCGGGCATCCTACGGGCAAATTGATGCCTCTCATGACCGGAAAGTGTGCTTGTTGGCGCTGTCATAGTAGAAGGTGCCCTCTCGGCGCCGTTCCCCACCTTCGAGGTTGCCGTACTGCCCGACGGAGATCCCTCCTTGGGAGTCGGGCATCAGGTTGTAGATTCCGGTTTGGGTGCTAACTCCAGTGGGGACGGGGCACAGAGCGAATGATGCCGAAGGTACTACGGCAAGAGCAACGAGGGTGGCAGCGAGTTTGTAAAATAGTTTCATCTGTTTCTCATTTTTCAGTGTGAGCTAGGTGTCAAATCAGGAAATGGCAGCGGCGTTCAGCATACTCAGTTACATCTGGCTGACACCTCAGCGAAATATTAGGTCCGGTAGTCATCACCCGTCATTCCGGACTTCGACGATAACCTGGAAATCGCACGGGCCAGTCTTGTTGGCTCTGATCTTTCCGGGGAATCCGCCTGTAACGACCTTAGGAGGATTTGCGGCAGGGATTGGAACGTAGTGACCATAGTTTGATCCACCACCGACCTTCTCCTTGGAGGCGCTTGCTTCGAGATCGCCAAGAACAACGCGGTATTGACCGCTACTTAACAACTCAGCGCGCGCGGTGCCAGGAGTGTAGCTGGATGAATATGAATAGGACCAGTTTCCGTCATCACGACTCCTGCTCCCTGAAAACTGCAATGATGTAAATGATTGCCATGTCCCGTTTACCATAGTTTCCAGACTGCATGAATACAGCCCGCTGCTGGTCGTTCCGGTCAACTGAATGTACCCATAAATGGTGTAAGAAGAGGCCGGGTTGTTTGCGATTGCTGCAAGAGTTTGAGTTGTGTCTCCGGGGATGTCATAGGGACCGTAGATTTGTTTTTTCGAAGGAACCGCAGTGCCTGATGTGCCCGTGTCACCACCTCCGCCCGCGCTGGTAGCAAGGACTGACATCCAGTCAGTGCCATTGCAAAGCATCATCTTCTTGTTGGCACTGTCGTAGTAGAAAGTGCCCTCCCGGCGCCGCTCCCCACCCTCCAGGTTTCCATACTGACCGACAGAGATGCCCCCCTGGGAATCGGGCATCAGGTTGTAGACCCCGGTTTGCGCGCTGACACCTGTGGGAACAGGGCAGAGGGCGCTCGCCGCGGATGGAAGAAGGGCTGATGCGATCAGCGCAAACAGGAGTTTTTTCATTCGGGACCTCATAAAATGCTCTAAATGCAGACATACGATTCTATTCTTAAATATGCAGTCGATCCGCGCGAGGCAAATCTTGGTGAGATCGAACAAAAAAGGCGCCCACGTCGGGCGCCCTTCAGGAAGACTGAGCAACTTCATTGTTCAGAAGTTCACGTACTCTTTGGTCATCTCTCCCAACTCATCGAACTCACGCCGGCGGCCGGTGTTGGGATGCCGATGCCAGCCCTCAGGTTCCCCCACCCCGTCCCAGGCATCGAACGCCGCCTTGGCCTTTTCGTAGGTCTCATAGCACCAGCGATCGTTGTAGGTGCCATACTGCCCGATCCGTCCCACGATGATCGCGTGGGTGAAGATGAAGTTCACGATGCAGGCGTACTCATCATCACGAATGGGACGGGGATCAGAGTAGCCTTCCTGGGAGAGTAGGTAGGTGAAGTACTTCGCGGTTTCGAAGTTGTTGGAGATCATCGTCCTCAGTGCCCAAATTCAGAGTCCTCGACTTCATCGCACAAAGTGCCGCGAACGAAAATCAGAATTTAGGCGCCGACGCCGCATCAGGATCGTAGTCGGCCGCGAGTTCTCGGGCCTCTTCCCAGGTCAGGATGCAGCCCGTGTGGTCACCATCCCGCCACGTCGAGGGCTCTGCCAGATGGACATGAGGCATGCACCGCAGAGCCACTCCTCGGGTGTCGCACCAGCCCTGGTCGACGCCGACACCCATAAAGCCACAAGGGTTGGCTCCACAGACGGGATTATGGCCGGGACCGCCCTCGAGGAGCATGGGCCCATCCTCGGTTTCGAGGAAGTCGAGCGAACAGGAAAGATCGTCCCTGCCCCACTTTTCAGAGATTTTCGGGTTCTTGCCGCTATGGCGCAAGAGTTCGAGGTCCATGATGCGCGTGTGCACCTGCAGCTCCTTGGCTTTCTCCACGATGCGCTGGGCGGCCTCGACAGCTTGCAGAGCCCGGTAAGCGTTCTCCGGCTCTGGATCACAGGTCCAGGCGTAGTAGGAGGAGACACCGACGATTTCCCCGTGCTCCACAAAGACCCGCCACTCTGATGGCCACGTCCCCTTGCCGGCAAACACGCTGCCATGGCGATGGGGATCGTCGGCCTCCAGGTACCGCGATGCGGTGATCCATGGGCGCGCGAGGAAGTGGATATCCTGTGCCGGGCCGCTCTGCCCGCGGGCGTACATCTCGATGAAGCGCTGGTCACGCGTGTCGATGCAGCGCCGGTTACGGACCGTCAGGTAACCCGGGCCGATCTTGACAGCCTCGCCGACACCAGTGAACTCACTCGCATCCTCGACTTGTCCGGTACCAGCGGCGGCTTTCAGCAAACTGCTACCGGACAGGTGGGTTCGAACCATGTGATCTGCCGGGACATCATCCATGGCGGCATAGAGGCGGTCGTAAATGGCCTCGAGCTTGGACTGCCGATCTGCAGCGGTAGTGGTGACCTCGGCATCTTCTGCGGCCTGCAAGTCGAAATCAGGATCGTTCTCGAGAGCTTTGCTCACCCGGCGCCGAAGGGCGCTCTTGTAGAGTTCAGGTGCATCCACTTTGCCTGACACCATTCCAAACTCGTCTTCGGTAAGGCTCAGGATCGTCCGCGCGGGGACGAACGGCACCCCTGCCAGCTCTGCAAGCTGCAGCCAATGTCGGGTGTCACAAGCATTGATCGGTGAGGCGCCAGGCTCGATCAGTTGCTCTGGCTCTTGCCAACTCGCCTGCTCCGCGTCGGCGAATGCCATCAGCTCCCCCATGCCTGTCAGCGCTTTCTTGAAATTCTTGGGCCCCTTCATGGCCTCCTTGAAGGTCATCGCCAAGAGCCTGCGGGCATCGCCCATCTGGGAGCGAACGTTGCCTGCAATCGTGGCGCGGGTGACGAAGTCGAGAAGCTGCTGTCTATTCATTACCCCTATTTATCCTTCAAAGGGTAATGTCACAATCCCTGTTGATCGTGTGTGTCATCTTTTCATAGCGAACGTCACGCGCAAGCAGCTCGAGGTCACATCTCTGCTCGAGATGAATCCAGACACCTGCCCCGGTCACGACGGATCGAAGCTCAGGGTTCTTTGTCATCAGGCTGCGGAGGATGCTTGCGAACAGAACTCTGAATTCGTTCGCGACCTCCTTGGCTGCAGGGCTTTCGCCTCCCTGTTCCAAAGCATGGACACTTTCAATGACAGGGCCGTCCTGTTCCGAGCATTCGATGAGGAAACCGAGCCTGCCCGGATACATGATGTCCTTCGGGGCCGGAAGAGGACGCGACGTCAGCAGCCGTAGCTCTCTTGCCGAGAGGTTGAACCGGTACCATTGTTCTTCCTCCCGCCGGTCAAGATGCTCAACCGCAGCGTCTTTGCCGGGAACCCAACGCAGTTCACCGAAACCGCCCCAATCCTCAGCCCAATCGTGCTTGAAGCGTTCAAGCATTTCCAGACCAAGATCGTGGACTTCATTCTCTGGGATAGCGCGTTTACGGATCTCCTGAAACGACAGGAAACCGCCTGCGGTCGAGAGGTAGTTGATCGTTTTGACCTCCTCTCGACCTTCTTGGCCATCATACCGGAACACGACGGCTTTAACCCCCGCGCCGGCCAATGTGGTTGCCAAGCTTTGCATCGAATGCGGCACACCCGCCTCCTCACTTCATACGCTGGACCTTGCACAGTTCGTTAAAGAGATCGCTAACCACGCTTTTAAGGGTCAGCGCCACCTGCAGGAAACAGGTAAGAAGGCAGGCACTGATGAGCGAACAGAATATCGAGGACGAAGGTTACTTCCCGCAGGATGAGATCGAGATCGGCAAGTATCAGGAACGCCCCAAGATCATCCGGTCGATCACGCTACAGGTCGTGGCCCGGCTCCTGGAAACATACGACTGCGGCATTGAGATAGGCGGTGAGGAAGAGGAGATGCCGCCGTTTCTCAGAGTACAGACCTTGGGCGGCCTGCAGTTCTCGGCACATGTTCTCGACGAGGGTGAGTTCGTCTTGAGTCCTTACGACGAAGGCGACGAGCTGGTCATGGGGGCAACGTTCGATGTCGTAGGCGAAGGCTTGTCCGCCGATCAGCTCCACACCGTGGTCAATCGATGGAACCGCACCCACAATCATGGCACAGCAACCCTGAACGAAGGGCTGGTGGCGATCGACTTTGTGATCGTGGGCGAAGGCCTTCTCTCAACCAAGTTCGTGGAAATGATCGAAGGGTGGTTCACCATCGTCAGCGACTTCGTGAACTTCGTGAAGAAAGAGGCTCTGGACGAAATCTCCTGAACTTAACCGTGAGACAAGGTTCCGGTGATAGCATCGTGTGACCTATTCAAAGTCATTGGCCCATGAAGACATCACGCATTTTACTGACGACTGGCAGCAACATCGGCCTCCTGGCTGTTGTCGTTGCCCTTCTGCATTCTCCGGATGACACAAGCGAGCAAGTGGCGGTGCTCCAACCGAGCACGTCTCTCGAAGCAACCGCCTTGCCCGTTTTCCCGGAGGCGACCGAGGAAGCAGTAGAATCCTTGCTGCTCACGCCTGGCCGTCATCTTGATCCGGGACCCCGCTCGCGGCCTGTGAGCCCTCGCCAATTGGATGAACGCACGTCGCAAGGGGAGGAAGCGCCGGAACTGGCGGAGATGGAGACAGCCGCCATTGAGCCGCCGATCCCCATGCGGGTCATCGCTGAGGTTGCAACCCCGGCGGTGCTCGATGCAGAGGGCGGTTACATAGTGAAATTTTCAGAGTCTGCGAACAGCGATTCAATTGAAGGCGAAGATGTCCAAGCCTGGCCTCTGTTCGGGAACGAATACCGCGTCGCCGACTTCCCAGGTTACTGCCAGGTGGTGGCGTTCTCCAAAGACCATGGGCTGCTATGGCCCCCGGCGCTCTCCAACACCGTTTCGACCGATGCGCCTGAACTCCAGGCAGTCCAGCTGCGTCTGTCAGACCCAATGGCTCGCGCTGGCAACTTGCCTTCTGGCCTCGGGTCAAACGCAGTAGACAGCTGGGTCGTCTGCATGGAGCGAACCCTCGATGATGGTGTCTTCCCTTTCGTGGAGGCAGCAGCTCTCGCTCGTCTTGATGGCGTCAGTCTTGGTGAGCCGAGCCGGGTCTACTTCAAGAAGGACTAGGCCAGATGTCAGACGAAATCCTTCAGGAGTTCATCAGCGAAACGATGGATGGCCTCACCGATCTCGACGTCTATCTTGTCCGGCTGGAGGCAGACCCAAACAACCCCGAGCTTCTGGACAAGATTTTTCGGGTGCTGCACACGATAAAGGGGACGTCCGGATTCCTTGGGTTGAAAACGCTCGGAGCGGTGGCCCACGCCGCGGAAGGCCTCCTGGACTTGTACCGGAGCGGCGCCCAGGTGGACAAAGATGGTGTCAGCATCATCCTGGCGGCGCTCGATGCGATTCGGGATATCGTGAATGGAGTGGATGCCGAGACCGGTAAGGAGCCGACAGACGACCAGGGACTTCTGCTCGATCTGATCAGGGACTTCACCAAGGCCCTCGAAAATCAGGCGCTCGATACATCGACTGAGCCTGGGTCAGAAAGCACGACTCCAGCGACTGTCGGGGGTCAAACGCCAGACCCGGTCCCTATGGTGGCCAAGCCTGATGATCGAGCCCTGCCCCATGAGGAAGAAGTCCACGGAGGCGTACCCCGGCAGCCTAAATCCGTCCGGATCGATGTAGACCTGCTCGATAATCTGATGGACCTCGTCGGTGAGTTCGTCCTCGTGCGAAATCAAATTCAGCAGGTGTCCCGCGCGATCAACGATAGAGACCTCAAGGGGCCGGTCCAGAGCCTGTCAAAAATCGCCTCCGAGTTGCAGGAGAGCGTGATGAAGACGCGCATGCAACCGGTGGGAACCGCCTTCAAGACATACCACCGGACGGTTCGCGACCTGGCGAGCGATCTTTCCAAGGAAATCCAGCTCGAGCTCCGGGGCGAGGAAACCGAGATTGACCGCCAGGTTCTCGAACTCATCAAGGACCCCCTCACTCATATGGTGCGGAACTGCGCCGACCATGCCTTGGAGAGCCCGGAAGAGCGGGTGGCCGCAGGAAAGCGGCGCAAGGGCACGATCCGCCTCGAAGCCCGCCATGAGGGGGGATTCATCATCCTGCGCGTTGAGGACGACGGACGCGGCATCAACGTCGACAAGGTGCGCAGGAAGGCGATTGAAAAGGGCATCGTCACGGCTGAACAGGCGGCCAACATGGCAAACAACCGGATCAGGTCACTGATTTTCGATGCCGGGTTTTCCACGTCTGACTCCGTATCCGCCATCTCCGGCCGGGGGGTCGGGATGGACGTGGTGAAGACAAACATCGAGAAGCTGGGAGGAACTCTCTCGGTTGAGAGCGAGGAAGGCGTAGGGACCACCTTCTCGATCAAGATCCCCCTGACCCTGGCCATCGTGTCTGCGTTCACCTTCTCGGTCGGCTCTGAAATCTTTGCCCTCCCCCAGCTCAACGTGGTCGAGATCATGGATCACACTCATCCCAGTACGAGCTATCGCCTGGAGAGCATCAATGGGGAACCCTTCCTGCGGTTGAGAGGATCTGTATATCCCCTCATCGACATGGCGACGGCATTCGGGCTCGAGGGAAATGGGGCGACGACAGTTATGGTTTGCCAGGTGGGTTCTGAAATTTTCGGCATCCTGGTCGACAAGGTCCTCGATACCGAGGAGATCGTGGTGAAGCCTCTCAGCAAGGCGCTCTCCAAGGTGAAGGTCTATTCGGGCAACACCATTCTTGGCGATGGGCGGGTCATCATGATTGTCGATCCAAACGGGCTGTTCTCCACCTTCAACATCCCGGCCAAGATCTCCGATCAGGATATGGAAGAGGATACGGTCGAGGTCGAAAACGACATCGTGAGCGTGGTCCAATACCGTGCCGGCGGAGCAATGCCGCGTGCTGTTCACCTGTCCGTCGTCAGCCGGATCAACATGGTTCCGTCCTCTTCCATCCATCGCACTTCAGACGGCCGGCACATGGTGCAGAATGGGAGCTCGATGCTCCCGCTGGTCACCTTGCCGGACCATACCCCTGACTGGTCGCAAGAGGAGCAGAAGGTCATCATCTTCGAGGATGAGGATTGCTCCATGGGGCTGCTGGTTGATGAGATCATCGGCGTGGTCGAGACGGACGTTGTCATCGACATCACCTCCGAAACCCCTGGTATCATTGGAAGTGCGCTGATCAACGGCAAGCCCACCGAGATGATCGACGTGAGCTACTACCTCGATCAGGCAGTCTGCAATTGGTTCAATGGCGAAAGGCGCTACCGAGTGAGTGGCGAGGTTCGGGTCCTGATTGTCGATGACAGTCAATTTTTCAGGAACATCCTGTTCTCGATGCTCGACACGCGAGGCTACGAAGTAAAAGTGGCCAGTGGTCCGTACGAGGCCCTAGACCTCCTTTCCCGGGAGAGCTTCCATGTGCTTGTCAGTGACATCGAAATGCCCGAGATGAGCGGTCTGCAGCTCATCCGTCATATCAGGGAACAGGGCCCGCAGAAGGATATCAGATCGGTAGCCATCTCATCACATGGGGAAGAAGAAGACCGTGCCGCGGGGCTCGAAGCGGGCTTTGACGCCTACCTTTCAAAGACCGACCGCGACAGCATCTTCGAGTTCCTCCAGGAGCAGGTCCACATGACGGAGGAAAGAACGTGAAGAGGTCTACACAAGCACATGGCACCCGCTCCCACCTACTCTTCGAGGTCGCGGGGAACATGGTCGCCCTGCCCGTACGGAACATCAAGGATGTGCTCTTTGAAGCGCGAGTGACCAAGGTCCCTCTCGCCAGCAAGGAGGTCTACGGAGTTCTGAACCTCAGGGGTCGGATCGTCACGGCGATCAGCAGTCGTGCGATTCTGAATTTGCCGACCCGCGAGCCCGGGGACGACTTCACGGCGATTGTTGTCGATCACCATGGTGAGGACTATGCGATCATAGTCGACACCGTCATCGAAACGATCGCCCTGGCGGAGAGTGAGCGCGAGGAGACGCCCCGCACTCTGGACCCTCACTGGCGCCGGATATCCTCAGCCATCTACAAGACAAAGGACCGACTGCTGCCGGTCCTCGATCTCGATGAGATGCTGTCGTTCCTGGATGAGGGTATCATCCAGATCACCTGATCACTTGGCGGTGTTGGTCAGGATGACCTCAACACGGCGGTTCCTGGCGCGACCGTAATCGGTGTCCCCAAGCACGGCCGGCTCATACTCTGAAAATGATACCGATGTGATGTCCGCTGGCCGGAGATGCTGAGACAGCAGATAGGAGGTGACCGCATTGGTCCGGCGCTCGGCAAGGGTCTTGTTGTCCTCTTCCTTGCCCACGCTGTTGGCGTATCCACGGACCTCGATCTCGTAACTATCGTACTTGGAGGCTTCCGCCGAGAATGCGTCGAGCTGTTTGCGTTGCTCGTATGTGAGCTCATATTTGGCGCTCTCAAACTCCAGCACAGCGCGCTCTCCCCTCAACAAGGGGTCGTAGTGAGCCAGCTCCATTCCTCGAGCGTAACCTTTGCTTTCCGCGCGCTCTTGCTGGAGGACTGCCTCCTCCTGAGGCGTCCAGTTGTCGGTCTCAATTGTGGGGATCGTGTACTGGCGCGCGCATCCGGCCAGAGACATGCCACACAGTGCAATGGCGATCAGGATTTTTGAGTTGGTCACGGAATGTCCCTCTGAAGGTGATTTCAGAGGGACAGGTGGTGACGGTATCTTAAGCGTGGGTTTGCGGGCCGTAGCATGATGGGCCATAGCGAAATGGCCTAGAAGAGACGACGCTTCACTTGATGCCCATGAAGTCGGGCAGCGGGGCGCCGATCTCCTTGCAGTGCTGCAGGGTCGCCATGAAGACGACGGCGTACTGGGGAACATCGAGCTTACCCTGCACCCACTTGCCGACGGTGGCCTTGTTCACGCCAAGGAGTTCGGCCAGACGGCTCTGACCACCGTAACCAAAGATGTCGGTCAGGGCTTCAGCAAATTCGCTTCCGGTCGCGTGGACTTTTTTGTTCTTATCTTCTTCCTTCTGCACGAAGACCTCCGACAGGGTATAGGCGCGAGCGCCGGTCTGCTCGAGGACGCCTTTGCGCACCAGAGCGTTGACAGTACGCTGGTCGCCGAAGGCTGCCAGATCGTCACCTTGGAAGAAGCCGCCGCTCTTCTGGATCTTGTTGACCATCTCTTCCTGGCGCTGCGACAGAGCAATCTCCTTGGCATTTACCGTGGTTTCGGTCACGGCGTTGGTCTCAGGGGCGAATTTGGTCAGCATCAGTTGATCTCCTTTGAGATATTTATGCCTGAAGCATAAACTGATGTCAACATTTTTATGAATAGATTACAAGGATAGGTCCAATTTCTGCCTTGGCTTGGGTGTTCTTCCCAGAGTTTTGATCCTGTTCGCTCTCTTCTCCTGAAGGCGCATGATCGGACCTGCGCTCAAACTGCGGGTGTCCTGCACTCCCGTGGAGAGCTCATCCGCCACGGCCTGAGTGCAAAGCGCCCTGCCCTGCTCGGAGTAGAAGCCGCCATTGAACTGCGTTCGGCTCATGACGATATCCTTGAGGAGCTTGAACGTAGGCTCATCCGGGGTCATGGGCGCTGTCCAGAACCGATCAAGCGAGCCTGGATTCGCAAGAGGGGTAAAATTCCAGAATGCTGTGCCAAGAGCCTTTACCGGAATGCCGCGGGAAATCGCCTCGAGCCCGAACGAGCTGTTGATGGTCACGCAGCCAAGGCATCCATCTAGGACTTCGCTGACCTGGCACTTGTGAACGAAGACCACCCTGTCCTGAATATTCAGGGATCGGGCAATGCGATAGGTGAGATCACGGGTTCTGGTCCACTTGCAATCATAGGGATGACTTTTCAGGACCAACGCCGTGCCCGCCGGAGCCTGCTTTGCGAAGGAGGACAGCAGATAGCGGATGAAGTCTTCGTTGCGCTGGAAGGGGCTGTATTTGCGAAGCTGGAAGTCACCCTCGAGCTGCAGTGCCGCGAGGTAGTGGCCGTTGGTTTTCAGTGTCCGGAAGGCCTCCACATCGCCCTCTTCCGAGCCGCCCATAGCCCTGCGCGCCAGACGATGCGCCCATCCCGCCATCTCTGCGAGTGGAGAGCGTTGCCGGTGGTATTCGAAATGCGGGTACTTTCCTGACAGCGCCTTACCGAACGCGTGGTACCGTCCCAAGGTCGGCAGGAAGTCCTTCAGCCACGGGTCTACAGGATTGCGCTCGGGGACCCGGAGCCGGGTCGCGGTGCTGGCGGCCTGACGAAGGTCTTCTGCCGATGCCGGCAGGCTGCTGCGCGCGTTGACCCCATAGTGGTCCAGGGTGATCCAATTGGGGCGGAAGTAGCCTTCCTCGAAGACCCACACCCGCAACTCGGGGTTGGCTTCGGCGAGGATCTCGATGGCATCTTCATGGTACCGGCGACGATCGCCAAAGAGAACGAGGTCGGTAATGCCAAGTCTGCTGCAGATACCAATCAGGTGGCTCGGCCATTGCGCCGGGGTTCCGGTGTAGCTCTCAGCCTGGGGGAAGAACGCATCGTCCCCACCCCAGAAGTTCACCTTGTGGACCGCATGGCCACGCACTTTCAGAGCGTCGGACAACTCTCTGAAAAATGGACCAATAGGACCCTGCAGCATCAAAAAGCTGCGCTTGTTGGCTGCCTGGATCATGTCAGGGCCACCCGAAGCTTGCGGGCGCGGCGTTTCCACCAGACGCAGAGAATGTAGCTGCGCGGCGCCTGAGGCCATCTGCGGCCGCTTAGAATGAGATCGATGGTCTGCTCGGGCGTACTTTCCTGCCCGGTGTAGGGATCGACATAAAGCGGGTATGCGCAGAAGGCGCCGTATACCAGTTCCTCGAGGGTAAGCACTCGCCCGCGGTCATGTCGGGTGCCAATATCGTCGGTGAGACCCCAGCCCGCGTAAAACGGAACGCCATGGCAGACCACGTTCACTCCGAAGAGGAGCGCTTCGAACCCTGTTTGAGAGGAGGCGACGTGCACGTTGTCCGCTTCGCGCAACAGCTCAATAAGGTCGCCACCTGCAGCGAGGCGGACATCCAGCGCGTGGAGGGTGTCTTCGCTGACGGCCCCATTCCGTAGTTTGGCGACGACGTCTGGGTGCGGACGGTAAGCAATGTCTGCTTTCGGGTGGCGGGTACGGACCTGAGACAGAAGCCCCTCATTCCCCGCAATCCCTGGCGCACCGTATCTCAGGGAGGCATCGTCACCGACCTGCCCGATCACGAGGATCTTCTCGCGCCGGTCGGCACCGCGATCTGGCCAAAGCGATTTGCGAGCGCCGGTCGTTTTCAGATTATACTTGGTGATACCTTTTGCGCGCATTGTGTCGACAAGAGCCTGGCCACGCAGCCGCTCCTCTGGAGTGAATTGGTGCGTGGCCAGGAAGAGCTCGAGGTTAGAAGGTTGGCGCGCGTCATAGTGGATGCCCTGGCGCGAGAAGCAGAGGCTTGCGGGCATGTTGAGTTTGATCCCAAGCCCGGAAGACCGGATGAACCCATCCTCCACCAGGAAGAGTTCGACACCCGCCGCTTCGGCAGCGGCCGCAAGACCGTCCGTGGCCGAGGACGCCCAGCAGATAACACGCCCACCCCTGGTTTGTGCGTCCCTGATTGCGCGGTCATAGTCACGCAGGGCGACGAATTCGGCATTCTCCTTGCCTCCGACAAAGAATAGGAAGTTTGCGCGCTTCCAACGTGTGATACCGAGGCAGAAATTGAATTTGGACTTCAGTTCTTTAAATGAAACGGGCTGCATGGATGCTAGGTGAGCTCTTCGCAAGTGTTGTCTTCGAGAACTGCAACGATTTTAGGATCGAGTGGCCGCAATTCTTTTTCGTGAATGTTGTGACCAATATCCCGCAGAAGGGTTTCGGCGGAATTTACGTCGAGCTTTCTCAGTTCCACGCCCTGAAGAGCTGGCAACCCGTAGTCCCACCACGCTATCCGCTGGAAAGCCTCAATGAGCTCATCGGGAAAGATTTTTCGGATTACCTTGGCAGGTACCCCGCCGACCACGGTGTATGGCGGAACGTCTCGGGTCACGACAGAGCCGGCGGCAACAACTGCGCCGTTTCCGATGGTGACCCCACTGCGGATGGTGACGCGACCGCCGATCCAAACGCTATGCCCGATGGTGATCAGCTTATCCTGATCGCCCTCCTCTCGGTCATAGGCGGCGCGGGCCCGGCCGACGCTCTCAGGATTCTGGTCGTAAAAAGCGGCAACCTCAGGCCACCGCCGCGACCAAGTGCCCTCGAAGATAGGATGAGGCGAGATCGCGCCAACACGGTGTTCCGGCGCCCCTGTCTGTAGATTGGGACCGATCGCGGTGAACCGGCCGATGCCCCCAACCCGCCGAAGGATGGTCTCGCCTCCTCCCAGATAGGTGAAGGCGCCAATGCGCTGGACATCGTAGCGACCTGCGCGCAGCTCGCAGGGACACTCCATCTCCACACGCATGTTCCGGCCGACACCGAAGTGGAGCTCATCATTGCGCGCCGAGAAGGTTACGCCATGGCTTTCCAGAAAGTCCCTCTGCGCCTTGATCACTTGCGCCCTCCATAGAGCGCGGCGCCCAGGGCTCTCGCACATGCACTTTTGCTGTCTCTGAAAAACGCGACGGGTTTGCGCTGGAACTTGTTTTGGAGACGCTCGGAGACGGTCAGGACGACGCCGGCGGCAACTAGCCGTCTCAGGACCCCGCGCGCTTTGTCACGGAAAGCCGGGGATAGCTTGGCAGCGGTGTGCACTTCCTTCCCGCTCGCCGCTGCGGAACCCTGCTTCCATATGACCCGGTCGCTATCTGCGATCTTGCCGGGCGGGATCAGCCATGAGGTGGCGCGTGCATTGAAGGAGTCTTCGAACGGGATGCCTTCGAAGATTGCTGCATCCGCCGCCCCGGGCGCATTCAGGAACGACAGGAATGCTTGGACTGCTTCATGAGCGGGGAGGTTCGCTTCAGGGAAAGATTCTGAAAACTGCGAGGTCCAATCCCTGGAAAAGCTCTCAATCTCGTTGTGGAGCGTCCTGGCAAGGTTCTGACGCCGCAGTTCCGGTGCCGAGCTCTCCTGGCGGGTGACCGCTTGTCCCCTTGAGAAATACTGAAAGCTCTCATCTGCGTTCAGGAAGACGCTCTCGAACATCCGCAGATGACGTTTGTATGGATGCGCTGAACTGGAAGAATGAAGCCTGTCGGCGAAATAGCTCTGCGCTCGATGTCGCCCCGGGGCGAGGGTCTGGTCGATCTCCTGAAACGTGCTGAAGTAGAGCCCGAGCGTGCCCTCCAGTTCGAGGAGCCGGCTGATGCCCGCCTGAATGGTTCCAGCGTGGCCAATGTCGACGAAGGCAATCTCAGAGCCATCGCGATCGAAGTGCAGGCCCATGCGCTCGTATGCGAGCCTGAGTTCCTGGGCCTCCTGCGCGGCGTTCGACAGGATCTCGGCTTGGATTGCCGGGGACAGAACCAGGAGCTGAAGCTTCCCGAGGTGCCTCTTGTAGCTCATCTTGTCACCGGAACAAAGGTTTACTCCGAGGTGCTCAAGTTCGCTCCTCACTTCAGGAGTGATCTGCTTCAACCCAAAGCGGGACCGCAAAAGCGTCTCCACGGTGCAGTCTTCGAAAGGTGTCTGCAGCACCTTCAGGATGTCTTCCTGGGACCGGATAGAAGCAATACGAGTCGAACGGCGGGATGCCGGCAGGTAGTGCAGGCGCGGATCTCCAGACAGCCGGGGAAGCACCTCGCAGCAACGCTTGGCTATGTGACCGTCACGAGCGAAGAAATAGATATCCTTGATACCCTGCGCACGAGCGCTTTTCAGGATCCATTGCGCGAACCCCATGAACATCGGCCCGAGAACGCCATAGCCAAGCACACCTGCGTCTCCGCCAGTCATGCCGCGGCTTGCATCGAAGGGTTGGGACGTCAGCCTGCGCGCCGCAAGTCCCTGGATCGAGGCCCTGAGCCTTGGGTCGGAAATCGCATCCTGGGCGGAGGCCAATCCCGGAACGCTGTTGTAGACCGCGGCCGACGACGGCAGGTAACCGATTTTCAGCCCCGCCGCCTGCCCCATCGCAACATCAGATTTCAGATTGTCGCCGATGTGCAGAACATCCGAGGCGGGCAGCCCTTCATGCTGAAGGAGAATCTGAAAAAGAGAGCCTGAGGATTTCAGGCATCCATACACGGATGACAGGTAGAGCGCGTCCACGTGGTAGCCTGCGTCTGCAAGGCGCTCGCGCACGAACTCCGGAGAGAAATAGGTGTCCGAAGTGCACACGATGCGTTTGCCCATGGCCCGAGCAGCCTGGAACAGCTCCCAGCCAGCCCACCGCCGCTTGAGAAGCTTGCGTTCGGCGTCCAGTTCGCAATCCAGCAACGCCCTGGTGAGTTCTTCCGGCCACCCGTGACGCTCACCGAGCGCCTGGTAGCGGCTTTCAAGAGTGACCTCCTCCCCTACCCCAAGATGGCGCGCGCACCCTCTTGCGTTTCCCCTCTCGGACAGGAAGTCGATCGCCGGATGACCTGCCTCACGAAGAAGGCTGTCGATCTTCGGCTGGATGAGCGGAAACAGGTTTTCTGGGGTTCGAACCTCCCTTTCTAAGAGAGTCTCAAAGATGTCGAAGGAGATAAGCTGTGACGTCTCAACCAGCGCCCCTAGCTCAGCAAGAACTCTCGACGACTGAGCGGGATTCTGAGTTATATTGCTCACTGGGGCCGGAGCAGCCCGAGGCGGTGTCGGCGCAGTTACTTCAGCGGAAGGCATGGAGGAGGTTCTGATGGCCTCGAGCTTATCGATATGCCGATAGCCCCAGTAAAAGCCGAGCATGTCCCGAAGCTTGTCCTTCTGGCTGTCGAACTCGACATGCTCAATGTCGTTTCTCACGGAAGAATGCCGGATGTTGGAGTAGCCCATCGCGAGGCAATCCGCCCAGAATTTCGGACTGATGATGCCATGCATGATCGAGCGGTAGCGCTGGGCTACGTCAGAAGCGGTGATGGGGATCACGGGCTTGTGGAGGTAGGTAACCTCCTTGCCCATGAGACAAGCCTCCTCGAGGCCCGAGGACGAGATCGACACCACCTTGGAGACATTCGGATGGGCCATGGCCTTGTAGGCCGGGTAGTCGACCACGCGAGCCCTTGGCAGGCTGCCCACGAAGCTCAGTACGGCCTCGTCACCGCTGCGCATGTAAGGGTGGCGCAGGTAGAGAAGTTCACTGCTCTGCTCGCAGAGCCGGGCGATCTGATCCTGAAAATCCAGAGCGGTCAGAAAACGACCATCACAGCAGACACTTTTGTCCTGCCCCATCTGCCCCAGGAAGAGCGCCGTGTTAGGCGCAATGGGAAGCTCCGAGCGTTCCCAGCCCTTGAAGGCCTGAACCCTTAGCCGATCGCCGTAGAGCTCCATCTGGCGGTGAGACACCTCCCAATGGCACAGCAACGAATGAATGCTGGCGTGGCTTGCCCTCACGGCGAACAGGATGTCGTCCATGAAGCGGACAGGGTGAAGCCAGATATCGACGTATTCGGCACCTGTCAGAACGATGAGATCACGCGTCGGCTCGCTGAGTTCGTAGCCGACCAGGAGGTCTCCGGCCCCGATGACCCCCTTCAGGGCAGCGAGCGACATTTGAGAGATTTGGGCCGCCGCGAAAGGAAACTGGGTTGCTCCATTGGGGAGATCTATGTCGCTGCGAGAGAAGAAATCACCCCTGTCGATAAACGGGCCACCGGGCGTGCCCCAAGTGACCACAGCCACGTCGTGCCCGACCGCGTCCTTCACGGGCCGCCGGAGTAACTCGCTGAACCAGCGAAGGTTGGACTGCTGTTCGGCATCGGACGTCATCAGAAAGTCCGAGCACAGGATCACGCGTTTCAGGGTCTGTTTGGTCATGAGCTTTTCCCGGGCACAAACAGGCCGGGCCAGGAGACTTCTCTGGCCCGGCCTGGGATCATTGCTTGGCGATATCGTCGAGGCGGAGGAGGTGCTCGATCAGGTCCTTGAGAGCATGGATTGGCACCATGTTCGGGCCGTCGGACGGCGCGTTGTCGGGGTCTTCGTGGGTTTCGATGAAGAGGCCGGCCACTCCGATTGCTGCGGCTGCGCTGGCGAGCGCCTTGACGAATTGACGTTGGCCGCCGGAGGTGGTGCCATTGCCACCGGGCTGCTGGACGGAATGGGTCGCATCGAAGATCACCGGGTAGCCGGTCTCCGCCATGATCGGCAGGCCGCGGAAATCAGACACGAGCGTGTTGTAGCCAAAGGAGGTGCCGCGATCGCACAGCATGATCTGCTCGTTGCCAGTGGAGGCAACCTTCTCTGCGACGTTCGCCATGTCCCACGGCGCCATGAACTGGCCCTTCTTCACGTTGATCGCACGCCCAGTCGCGCCGGCGGCCAGAAGAAGGTCCGTCTGGCGACAAAGGAAGGCCGGGATCTGCAGGACATCGCAGACTTCAGCCACGGGGGCACACTGTTCCGGCGCGTGGACGTCCGTCAGAACCGGCATGCCGAACTGGGACTTCACGTCCTCGAGGATCCTGAGCCCCTCATCGATGCCGATGCCGCGCGGGGTCGCAACCGAAGAGCGGTTGGCCTTGTCGAACGACGACTTGTAGATCGGCTTCACGCCCAGCGCGCTGCAGATCTTGGCAATCTTCTCAGCCATCATCATGGCGTGGTCGCGGGACTCGATCTGGCAAGGTCCGGTGATCAGGGCGAGCCTGGCATCGTTCGCTATGGTAATGCCACCGACAGATACCTGTCGGTGGGGAACTGAAACTGCGGTCATTTTATCCTCTGGGTGCGAAATATACCCAAAGGTCATAAAGAATAGAATCCAGTTAATCAAGAATAGATATGACTCAGTAGTCCTTCAGGAGCACAGCAACCATGCGGGTCATTGCAGCAAAGGCAGCAATCACTGTCAGGGCGAAGAGGAAGCTCAGCAGCCGCCGCGGGTAGGCCGCGAAATCCGCGAGATCCGGATGATCGATGATGACCAGGTGCTTGGTGGCTTGCATCGCCTGAATTTTGGCCATCTCGAGCGTCTTGCGGGCAGAGGCATAGTCTTCGTTGGCGAACTGAAGCTGGCTGTTGAGCATATTGAAATGGATGGTCGCATCGGCAAGGTCTCCAGCCTTGTCGCCGGACATGCGGTTCCTCATCTCCTCGATCTGCTCTTCAAGGTTTGCGATTTTGCGCTTCTGGGCGACGACCTGGTGGGTGTCATCCTGCAGATAGGTCTCGAGCGAGCCCAGTTCACCCTTGGCTGATGCGAGGGCTGCCTCCAGCTCAGCGAGGGTCTTCGCGACCACGCCAATGTCGGTTTCTGGATCGACCATCTGAGATGCCGACTGGGCCTGTCTGATCTGATCGGTGATCTCGAGGACCTGCGCCTGCGCGCGTTCGAGATCTTTCTGGGTGTAGGAGATCATCGCATCAGAGGAGGTGCGTGCAAAGGCGTTGATGTAGTCTTCAGCCTTGTGGATGAGGAATTCATTGAGGTCCCGGGCGGTCTCCGGATCAAAGGCATTGGTCTCCAGCGTCGACACGGCCGCCTCTTCATCGAAGGTAAAGTCGATCATCGCCCGGTAGTGCGAGAGCTTCGCCTTTACCGGACTGCCTTCAGAGACGTACCACAGCTGGTCGACAAAGGGCCCGCTGAGAGCATCAGCGCCAAATTCATCGAAGACCGCTTCCATCATGTCCCGTGAGAGAATGTAGTCCCGCACGAGGAGCTGGTCCTGCTTGGCGGCGCTCGCGCCCCCAAGGATGCCAAGATCAAGGCTTGTGGCAGCCGAGACTTCCCCCTGTGATTTGATCGTGAACCGGCTTTCCGACACGAAGCGATCGCCTGCCAGGACGAATAGGTAGATGGCCACCAAAAGCGCGGGGATGAGGATGGTCAGATGCTGAATTTTGAGTTTTCTGAATTTCATGATTATCGGCTTTGGAGGCTGTTGAAGGTGCGGAAGGCGCTGTCGACATCATCGAAGGTCTCGATGCGGCCATGGCGGAGAAGAACGCATTTGTCGCAGAACTCACGCACGGTGCTTTCATGGTGGGAGATCAGAACCACGCGCGATGACCGGACTTTCTCCAGCAAGGCCTGACGGCTCTTTTCCTTGAACAGGCGATCGCCCACCGAGATGATTTCGTCGATGAGGTAAATATCGAACGACACCGCGAGGCTGAGGCCGAAGGCGAGCCTGGACTTCATGCCGCTCGAGTAGGTCTGGACAGGCATGTCCATGTAGCCATTGAGCTCAGCGAACTCTTCGACCTCTTCCATGATGCTGCGCACGTTCTGACCATAGATGCGGGCCACGAACTCAACGTTCTCGCGACCGGTCATGCTGGGTTGGAAGGTCCCGCTCAGGCCCATGGGCCAGGACACACTGCCGACCGTCTTTATGCGCCCGGAGTTGGGCAGCTCCGTCCCGGAGATCATCTTCACCAGGGTCGACTTCCCTGCCCCGTTCATGCCGAGAATGCACACGCCTCTCTCCGCTTCGATGTCGAGCGTGACATCATCGAGGATGAACTTCTTGCCCTTGGGCGTTCTGAAAAATTTCGTGACATTCTGAAAACTCAGCATCATGTGCCTCTGATCGATGCCTTGGGGCTGCGCTCTGCGTAAACCAAAGCCGCAGTCCCAAGGGTGAACACACCGAGTATCACGGCAAGGGTGTAGCCGATGTTAAAGTGGCCGCCGGGAAAGTTTTGAAAAAGACCGTATCGAACCATCTCGGAGATGTTCAGAAGCGGGTTCCACAGGAATACCTCACGACCGAACTGCGGGATCATCGAGGCGCAGAAGAACACGCCAGAGGTCAGGAAGAGGGCTCTGTTGAGGATCGGGACCACCCGCTTTACCACTCCCGTCAGAGACAGAACTGCCGCTGTCAGGATACCACACGCAAAACCCAGCAGGGCTGCAAAGGCAAATCCGAAGAAGACATAAGGGAACCGGGCGATCTCGTTGATCATCTCAAAGTAGAAAGCCACGATGACCAGGATCATGAAACTGATGGTGTAGAGCAGGACCTCCAGGATGCACCGGGCAATCAGAGTGTCGATCGGCTTCATGATGGGATAGGACAGCAGGCTCTTGTTGGCGTCGATCGCCGTCATCCCGCGGACCATGGTCTTCGAGAACAAATGGAATGGCATCACGCCGGCGACCATGAACACCAGCACATTCGCGCCATGCGGTGCCCCCCGGTCAGTCAGAGTAAAGATTGCCGCAAAGAAAGCCACATGGATCATCGGCTCAAGAAACGCGGTGGCCAGCCCGAAGAGGTTCCCGCCAAAGCGCTTCTTGGCTTCTCGAAGAAGCAGGGCATCGATCACCCGGAGCCGCGTTCGCAATATGTCTCTCACGCTCATGTCCAGTCCTTATGGGAAGACGACAGCGTTGGCCGTCATCGCAAGTTGGTAGACGATCTCGAGGACGTCCTTCGCCATCACCAACCCCTTGGTGTCGAGCTTCGGCAGGGCAATGATCTGGTCACCGTTGGCCACCACGGTCTCGGAACCCACGATCTGCGAGCTTCCGTTCGGATGGTTCACGATGAAACGCTCGCGATCAGCGTTTCCAGAGAGCCCGCCCGCGAGCATGACGTAGTCCTTCACGCGAAGACCTGGTTCGAAGACGAAAGCGTTGGAGATCAGGACCTCTCCAGTTAGCGTGACGACATCGGATTTTTCAGGAATGACGATCCGGTCGCCATCGCGCAGAATGATGTCCGACACCTGCCCGCCCCTTGCGAGGATAACCTTTCCGGGGAACTCAACCTGGGAGGCGCTTTCAACAAAGCCGCGGATGACCTGTGCCTCGCTCGCCCGTATGGAAGCAGCTGCGCCGGTTGTAGAGCGAGCGGTGGCTTCCTTCTGAAGACGCTGGAGGCTTTGGTTGAGAGCCAGCTTCTGCGCCCTGGCCACCGACGCCCGCTCGATGTGGATCGCATTCGTCAGGGCGACTGAGGGGTCAACTGCGATGAAGGAGAGGAGCTGCTTGAGCGAGGCTCCCTTCTTGAGAGCATAGTTCTTCTGGCCCTCCACCGCTCCGGTGATTGCCACCGTGATGGTGTCTGATTTAGCATCACGCGTGAAGTAGACCTCATCGCCGTTCTTGAGTTGGAACCCCGAGAAGTCCTTCATCAGAAGGTAGATGTCCTTGCTATCACTGTCGGCGGTTCGGCGTACCAGCGCATGGGTGGTCCCGGGCAACGGATCAGCGGATGCCACGAGCGTCTTGCCGGTCATCTGCTGGGCCGCAAACTCGAAGGCGTTGGTGTTCCTGGCACCCCCTGCGACCGTCACCGAAGGGCGTCGGTCATTGACGATGATCGTGTCCCCGCTCTGAAAATCAAATTCAGAGAGTATCCCCTGGTCCATGAAGTCGTAGAAATCATAGGACGCCTTCACGAAGGTGCCCCGGCGCACATCAACATCACGGTAACTTCCGGCGCCAGGATGAATGCCGCCCGCCCTGATGATGTAGTCGAGGACGGTGTCGTTCTGGGTGCCTTCGAATCGCCCGGGATGGACCACATTGCCGGCCACATAGACGGAAATCGGATTTACATCAGCGAGCGTGGCGTAGACCGAAACGTTGTCCCGGTAGATATCGCTGACCGCCGCCTTGATCGAAGCCTGCACCTCGGACATACGCTTTCCCGAGACCTTCACAGGCCCGACATCGGGGATGAAAAGGTTCCCCTCTGCATCAACCATGATCAGGTTCTCAAACTGTTGCGCGCCCCAGATCCGCAGAAGGATGCGGTCCCCAAAGCTGACCAGCCGATTGGGATCGGTGATGGCCGAGCCAGGGCCCGGCGGCGTCGATCGGAACAGCGAAGCTCCATAGGGCTCGACTTGAGCCTCTGAGCGAGCCTGCTGCCCTTCCTGAACGGGAGAACTGTCATTCTCTGGCGCCGCCGCGCCCAATGTGGTGCCGAGCAATGCGATGGAGGCTGCCACAACGAGAGCTTTGAAGGGGACTTTCACTTGTAGATGCCTTTCGTTCAGTGCGATCCGGAAATCACGTTGGAAACGACGAGCTCGCCGCGCCCCTGGCTGCAATGCGCGGTCGGGCTGCCCCCCTGCTCCATGCGACAGGTCTCTCCGTTCGCCGAGACGTACGTTCCCGGAGCCAGGGACTGAGATGTCGGCCTGACGGTTTGCCGATCTTCTGCGAGGCGGAAGTCTCGCACCTGCGGGGCGCGGGTGTCGCTGTATGTGACCGGCCCCTGCGCGCAACCGGCGAGGGCCGCCGTCGCGATCAGCGTGAGGGCGATTGCGCGCATCATTGAACCCTCACGATACCAACCGGTTTGCGGCCATCAATGACAAGGCAGGCTTTCATAGCCTTGGTGCGCATCCGTGAAATGGCGGTTGCCATGCTGTCGTCGGGATGCACAACCGGCTCAACCTGTCGCATGACGCTCTTCGCCAGGGTCATCTGTTCCGGCTTCACGTCGTCCGCCGAAATCTGTCCCACCAAGTCGCCGTTCTCATCAATGACACCGGCAATTCCAAAGCCCTTGCGCGCCATCACCCACAGAATGAGCGTTGCCGGCGTGTCAGGCGAAACGAGTGGCATGCTGTCACCGGTCAACATGACTTCACCCACGCGCCGGGTGCTTGCCCCAAGGCTGCCGCCGGGATGCAGGCGATTGAAGCTATCCCGGGTGAAGTCACGCATGGCAGCAAGGCCCACCGCAAGCGCATCTCCGAGGGCGATCTGTGCCGTGGTCGAGCTGGTGGGGGCCAGACCAAGGCAGCACCCCTCATCGGCTTTGGGGATGATCAGCGGGACCGTGGAGGCTTTGGCCAGCTGGCTTTCGACGCCCATGGTAACGCCGATGACCGGGATTTTGTTGTCCATCGCGTACCCCAGGATCGGCAGCAGTTCACTGGTGTTGCCGGAGTTGGAGAACGCAAGGAGAACATCGTCCTTGGTCAGCATACCCATGTCTCCATGGGAGGCTTCTGCAGGGTGCACGAAGTGGGCGGGAGTTCCCAGTGACGACATGGTGGCAGCAATCTTCGTTGCCACGTGCCCGGATTTACCCATGCCGCTCAGGATGACCCTCGCCGAAGTGGAGAAGATGACCTCAAGGGCCCGATCGAACTCCTCCCACCCCGCATCGTACTTTGCCGTCAGGGCACGTACGATATCTGCTTCCGCATGAAGGAGGGCCGAGACGGCTCTCCGCTTACAACTTGTTTCAACCATTGGCGTGTTATCCATTAAGACGAATGCTGTTTTGTTAACAAGCAAGGTTGAAACAAGGATTAAAAAGGTTGAAGGAAGAACTGATTTCCGCGAGTGAACGAGCCACCTCCTCCAAGAAGGAAAGGCCCTCTAAGCCTAGGAAGCATATGCAGGCTGCCGAGAACCGACGGAGGTCAAACGTGCCTGCGGCCGAGCCTGTCCCTCTGGTCGTGGACGTCCGCGTGACCAACCCTGGAGACATTGCCCCCGCAGTGGGCGTCGCAATCTCGGAGCCCTTCTGGATGAAGCTGCCCAAGGTGGCGTTCTTCTGGCTCCGATTGCTCGTCTTCCCGTTTGTCGTTCTGAAATTCCTCATGGAGGTGGCGGTCTGTGCCATCTTGCTGGGGATTTTCGGCGTACTCGGGGCCTGGGGAGCGGGGCTATTCACTCAGGAACAGGTGATGCCATTCATTGCGGACTTCGGCGATCGCACACTCGCCCTGATCCGAGCCCTTGGCTTTCCGATCTGATCGAATTTTCAGGAAGTTTGCATCCGGGTGCGCACCTTGATGACACTGCAAGGAGCCTGCCATGCCCAGAAACAACCTCACGACCCCTCATCGCGCTGCCATGGTTGCCCGCCGCATCCTGGAAGGTGGCGCGATCGCCAGTTCCACCACGGAGCTCGGCGGCGTTCGACCTTCAATCGAGAGCGAGAACTACATCCGCGCTGCCGCGGCACACATGGGGCCGGATGTCCTGGAAGCTGCGGCCCGAATTCAGGCGAGCTACGACGAGAACCAGGCACGCAGGCAGGAACAAGCTGCGGGTTTTCAGGGTGAGCCCGCTCCAGCAGACGCGGGCGCACTCGAACACCATGAAGATGAGGTGGTGGATTTCGGCCAGAACGCGGAAGACGCTGCCCTGAACATCGCAACGGCTGCCATCGTCCGACATGAGCCCCGGCAGACGGCCGTTGGGGAGCCACGCACCGATCAAACATGGCACCGGTTCACCAGCCTTGCGATGAACCGGACCCAACGCAACTATATGCAGAATGCCGCCACAGGCCTCTTCCGAGCGTTCCCATGCTTTGGGGAAATCGCGAACCGCGAGGGAGCCAACGCAGCAAACCGACTGAAAACGGTTCTGAGAGTTCAGCCGCAAAGGCATGACCCCCAGATGCAAAGGATCGGCCAGCTCGCGCCTGCCATTCGCCACCAGATGAACTTCAACGCAGAGGACGAACTCGAAGTCGTGGGCCGCTGGATCCGCGACAACGCCCTGGTGCTCAGCTCGAGCTCTGTCCGCTTTCCGGACCTGCTGCCCAACTACGCGCCGAAAATCATGTTTGCCGTGAGTGAGGATGAGACCTTCCTGCTGGTCGAAGAAAACATCGGTGTGGCTGATTACGCCTTTGAAGAGCGAACTGGCGACATCTCGGTGACAGTGAAACCGAACAAGACAATCAACAACGGCGACACGCTCAAGATCTTCAACTGCTACGGTCAGGAAGAGGCTCTGAGACAATCTCATGGCTTCGTGGACTTTAACGAGGGGAGCAACCTGTCGATCATCCGGGTTGATGCCTCGCGCCTCGCGCTGATCTACACAGGAGATCGCACGCTGAATGGCGGAGATCGGCTATACGGTCGTCTCGAGGCTCCGGACGATGTCTATGATCAGGCTTTGAAGGCGTCCATCTCAGGGCAACTGGAGCCAGTTGGTGTGCTCGACGCCGGCAAAGGCGGGACCGCTCCGGTGGATGGCAAATACATCTACTCCTGGCCCGGCGGCCGTCAGTACTACCAGGCACATCCTGAAAAGCTCGCCGAGCTCGTCGAGATGATGACCGCTCGCGAAAGCATCGAGTTCACCATGGATGCCGCAGGGCTGCCACGCAAAGCCCCCACACGCCCAGCGCTTGCGGCGAGCAGACCCAGACCCGCACAGGCCACCCGCGCAGTTGTCGCCCCTCAGCCGGAAGCACCTGCCGCAGAGCAATCGGCCGCGCCGACTCCCGAGGTCAACGAGCCGGAGGCGCCTGTGGAAAGGCCCAGCATCACCCCGGCACGAGCTCGCAGAGCGCGCCCCTCGAACAAACCCACCAAAGCTTTGGCAGTCCTGCGATCGGATTTGGGCTTCGCTCTCGCCTCCGCTCCAAAGGAAGGACAGGAGCAGCCGGTGAAGGCAGCTGTGAAGCCATGTGACGATGGCAGCTGCCTGGTGATCACTGCGGCAGACGGAAACGCGCTTCCGCTTGCCAAGAGCTTTGTTATCGAACACCGGACCGACCTGCAGGAGCCCGGTCAGGAGATCGGCCGGTTTGAGGACGGCATCCCGAAGGACGACATCGAAACGGCGATTGCTGATGCGGTTGCCCAGCTTTCCGGGCCCCGTCCGTGACAAGACAGGGCCACTGGTCCTGTCACCCTTAACCCCTTGTAATTCAGTGATCGTCAGTTCCCTCTAGAAGAGAGGACGAAAGAATGACGGCACATGACCTGGCACCGGTGATCGATGACACCGAAGATGAGGGCATTCCCTCAGAGATCACCCTAGTGAGCATGGCGGGGGCGCTCTACGGGGACGCACTCCGAGAAAGGCTCATGACCGCGAGCCGAAACGCCGGAGGACATGGGGATGTCAGGATCAACGTCCTGCTCTCTCCCGGTAGGTCCATTGCCATCCTCAGAATGCTCTTCCTGCCTTTCAATGGCGGGGTGTCGTGCTCGGTCAACCCATCAGACTTCAACGCCACATTGAAATGGATCGAGGGGCAGAGCTGTAAGGGCCATCCCGACATTACCGCAGCTGGTGACCTGTGCGCACTTCGGAGGAAGATGTCTCAGCTCGATGTTCTGCGCGTCGATCATGACGCGGAAATTGTCTTCCGGTCTCTGAAGCATGCCAACTGCCCCGCCCCTCGCGCTGTCAACGTCATCGGATAGGCATTGACTGTCGGAGCCTATCCTTTAAAATAGGATTAAATAGTTGTAGCACGGCCATGATTGGCTATCTTGAAGGAAGCATTCAAACCAAGCGCTCGGGCATGGTTGTCGTCAACGTCAATGGTGTTGGCTATCTGCTGCACTGCGCAGCGTCGCATGTGAGCGGGATGGAGATTGGCGACAGCGAAGCCTTCTACGTTGAGACCAAAGTCTCTGAAAATGACATCGCTCTCTATGGGTTCGAGACCGAGGAGGATCAGGAAGTGTTCGTCCGCCTGACCAAGGTCCAGGGCGTCGGTGGCAAGTCCGCGCTGGCTGTCCTCAGTGCCCTTGGATTCGGGGGCCTGTGTAATGCTGTCGTCGACAAGGACCAAAAGATGATCTGCCAGGCGGACGGCGTCGGACCCAAAACCGCTGTGCGCATCATCAACGACCTGAAGGCCTTCGCCGAAGAAAACGCCCAGGGCATCCTGCCCGGACAGCTGGACCCCAAGCAGGTCCGCAAGGTTGAGGTCTCGGTCATTGCCGGCCTCATGCAGATGGGCTTCAAAAAGCCGGAAGCCGATGAGACTTTCAAAAAGGTCATCAGCGAGTATGACGGGGAGCCGGAGGGGCTACAGGTCGGTGCGATCCTGTCAGACTGCCTCAAGCAGCTGGGCGCGCTTCAGGGACAGGCCCAGTCGGCGTGATAAGGTCAGGTTTCGGCGCAATTGGGACTCTCACCACCCGTCGTGCTGGAGGTGAACGCTCCCAGCTTCCAGGTGAGGTGCCATATCGAGAAAGGCTACATCGACAGGCAGGTCGCGCTCTGCGCCCATATTTTGCATCCAACCCATGATCCTAAACCTGGTCGCCAGCGTGTAGCCGCCGGTCACCAAAATATCGACGTCAGAATCTGGCGTGACCCTGCCGCGGGCAAACGACCCGAAGACCCGCAGGGAAACACCCTCGCGCGCAGCTCTCTGAGCAATATCTTCGCAGAGCTTCGCAAGCGCATTCCGGCGTTCAAGCGACCTTTGGGCTCTGATTTTGTCTAATCGAGTCATTCTACACCTCGGGAGTCAGTAGGCGTCAAGCCTGTCGTATCCACTGGTCTCAAGCTACCTCTGTGCAGCGCCATTGTGTCCGACATTCATACCACGCTGGATGAGGTTCTGTGGCTGCTGAATTCTTCCTATTGGACTTCAATCATCGAGCAACCCCCAATAAACAAGCAACCCCCCGGTTTTGAGCTCGGCCTCTCGACCGGTCGCCTGGGGGGTGTTGTTGTGAGAGAGCTATGTGCGGTCCGGGTGAATGTCAACGTACGTGCGCCCGAAGGGCATATCTCCGCAGAATACAAATGGGTGAATCCGCAGTCATGAACTCTAGGCCTCATTTGCCTGGATGGGAATATTGATGCCGACGCTTCCCAGCATCTGGTAGATGTGGGCAAAGGTCTCGTCCGAGGACATGGCTTCGTGCTTGCGTTGGGACAGGAAGGACTTGATGTCAGCGCTGAAGGCGATCGCGGCATCGACGAGCGGGTCGGTTCCCCCCTTGTAGGCGCCGACCCGGATGATCTCTTCCATATCCTCGTGGCGAGAAATCAGAGTCTTTGCCTCCTGCATGATCCGGTACTCCACGTCGTTATGGCAGTCGGGCAGCATACGCGAAACGCTTTTCAGAAGGTTGATTGCCGGGTAGCGGCCTCCTTCCGCGATCTTCCGGTCGAGCACGATGTGACCATCGGTGATGCCGCGCACGGTGTCGGAGATCGGCTCGTTGTGATCGTCCCCATCTACGAGCACCGTGAAGATGCCGGTGATGTCGCCACTGCCGGTTGTGCCGGGCCCGGCCCGCTCGAGCAGCCTCGGCAGCTCTGAAAATACAGTGGGCGGATAGCCCTTGGTGGTCGGAGGCTCGCCTGCAGACAGGCCAATCTCGCGCTGGGCCATCGCAAAGCGTGTCACGCTGTCGAGGAGCAGAAGGACATGCTTGCCCTCGTCGCGGAAGTGTTCAGCCACCGTAACGGCCGTCCAGGCCGCCTGACGGCGCATCAGGGGCGGCTCATCGCCAGTGGATACCACGAGTACAGCCTTTGTCATGCCTTCCGGGCCCAAGTCCTCCTGAATGAAGTCCTGAACCTCCCTGCCCCGTTCACCGACGAGCCCGATGACAATGACGTCCACATCCGCGTTACGGGTGAGCATCGACATCATTGAGGACTTCCCCACCCCGGAGCCGGCAAAGATGCCCATACGTTGGCCCACGCAGACCGGGGTGAAGACGTCCATCGACTTGATCGCGGTCTGCATCTTGTGGCCGACGCGCTTGCGCATGAACGCATTGAGAGGATCGCCTTTGAAAAATCTCGGGGTACGCCCCTGAGGGAGGGGTCCGGCACCATCCATCGGCCGGCACAAAGCGTTCACAACGCGACCGATCCAGAGGTCATCGGGGTAGATGACGTCACCGTCGGTGCAGGTCCGTACCTTGTTGCCGACACCGACACCATCCCAGGTGCCAAACGGCAGCAGCACCACCCCACTGTCTGAAGAGCCTACCACTTCAGCGAGCACATCCCCTCGTCGGCCGGACACGCAACATCGCTCGCCGATGCCCACAGCGTCTTCGAGGCCGGAAGCAATGAGGCTCATGCCCGTGATGTGTTTGACCTTGCCGAAGGTTGTGGAGCTGTCCAGATCGCGCATCTGGGCATTGAGGTGGGTGATCTGGGTCTGCATGAGGAAATAAACCATCACTTAAAAAGAATAGGGCAGAATATAACAGACCAAAGGTTACAGGAAAAGAATTAATGGATCTCAGTTCCATGAGCGTCTTCCAGACCGCCTCTCAACGGATGCATCACCTGTCGGTGCGCCAGGAGGTGATCTCGGAGAACATCGCGAACTCGGACACGCCGGGTTATGAGGCACGGGACGTGCAGAGCTTCTCGGACTATGTCTCCGGGGCCCGCACCCACGGGCTGGCGGCCACCAACCCCCGGCATATCTCCTCCGGCCGCGCTGGTGATGTCGCTGTCGAAGAGGTGAACTCCTGGGGCACGAGCCCGAACGGAAACAGCGTGATCCTCGAGGAGGAGACGATCAAGTCTGCAGATACCGCGGACAACTACATGCTCGCCTCCATGATCTACAGCAAGGCCAACAGCATGCTGCGCTCGGCCATCAGCGGAAGGGGCTAACTCATGGATGCTCTTTCCTCGATCATGAAAATCGCCGGCAGCGGCATGCACGCCCAGTCGAAACGCCTGGAGATCACCTCTGAAAACGTCGCGAACGCGAATTCCACCTCCGACACCCCTGGAGGTGAGCCCTACCGCCGCAAGACCGTGACCTTCGGAGAGATGGTCGACAAGTCCTCGGGAGCCTCAATGGTCACGATCGATGATGTTGGCCGCGACATGTCCGACTTCCCCATGGAATATCGCCCAAACCACCCCGGCGCCGATGCGCAAGGCTACGTGAAGATGCCCAACGTCAACACACTGGTCGAGATGACGGACATGCGCGAGGCCTCCAGGGCCTACGAGGCCAACATGAACATGTTCGCCAACGGTCGGCGTATGCGTGACCAGACAATTCAGATGCTCAAGTAAGGAACTATATGGCACTCTCACCCCCCCTTCTCAACGGTTCGGTGAATGGCGCCTACGGCGTCTCCAAACGACTGTCCCAGATGCCCGCGGAAACCTCGGAAGCGAATGCGCCCAAGGGGAGCTTCACTGCACTGGTCAAAGAGGCCGCCGAAGACGCCGTGGCAACCATCCGCAATGCGGACGTGGCCATGCAGGCCGGGCTACGAGGAGAAATCGGCACCCAGAAGGTCGTGGAAGCCACGATGTCTGCGGAGGCCACAATCTCAACCATCACTGCGACCCGCGACAAGCTCGTCGAGGCCTATCAGCAAATCCTCCGGATGCCGATCTAACGCGCCTATTCATAAAGCCTCACTTCGAGTCGCCATCTATCCTTGCAAAACCTTTACGGTTCTCGTAACAGTGGACGTGAAAAGAAGGATAACATGGACCAAGCTCAAGCAATCGACATTCTGTCTCTGGCCGTCTTCACAATTCTGAAGGCGGCCGGTCCCGTGCTGACTGCGGCACTGGGGATCGGTCTGACCATCGCCTTCTTCCAGGCCCTCACCCAAATTCAGGAGATGACGCTGACTTTCATCCCGAAGATCGTCGGCATCTTCTTAGTTCTGATCCTGAGCCTTCCGTGGATTTTTCAGAGGGTGAACGACTTCATTCTGAAAATCTTCGACCTCATCCGTATTGCGGGAGTGTCCTGACGTGTTCCTCAGAGCACTCTGCAGCTTCTTGCTCCTCATCCTCGCAGGGGCGCCCGCCTCTGCAGGAGGGTGGTCCTGGCTCCGATCTGATGGAACTGCTGCCGCACACAGCACTCAAGCGACTCCCCCGGAGACACAGATGGAGGATGCCGCACGTTGTGTGGTTGCAATCAGATCGGCTCAGGACCGCTACGGCATCCCGAACGACATCTTGCTGGGGATTGGCCTGCAGGAAACCGGTCAGAGCGATGACAGCGGCAAACTGACCCCCTGGCCATGGTCCGCGAATGCTGCTGGTAAGGGGCGGTGGTTCGACAGCAAGGCAAACGCCGTTTCGTGGGCGCGACACCAGCTCAATACGGTCACTTCGTCGGTGGACGTCGGGTGCATGCAAATCAATCTGCGCTGGCATCCAGATGCATTCGAAAACCTCGAGGCGGCCTTCGATCCAGACACCAATGTGGACTATGCGGCGCGCCTTCTGCTCAGGCTCAAGCAGCAATCCGGCACCTGGGAACTGGCCGCTGGCTCCTATCACAGCGCGACCCCCAAATATCGCCAGCAGTACCTGCGACTGCTGCGCAAGAAATTCAGCTACATCGAGCAGAACTCCGAGCACTACACGCAACTCGCCTCTGCAGGCGCCCAGCGCGTCACGACCGCTTCGGGCCCCGAGCGTAGAACTTCCGGGGCGATCTGGAGCTCCGCATTGTCGAAGTCCACCGGCTCGGGTGGCAGTTCACTGATTTCCAGCGGCCGCATCTCGTCGCTGTTCTCGAATTGACAAGGACCCTCTTTTCATGACGACGACTGTTTCATCGAAGTCTTCTTCCAAGCTTTCTTCACACAAGGATATCGGTTTCGCGTTGGGCATGGTCCTGGTGCTTGCCGTGCTGTTCATTCCGCTGCCGAAATTCCTCCTCGACTTCGGCCTCGCACTGTCTCTCACCGTCAGCGTACTCGTGCTGATGGTGTCGATGTGGATCCGCAAGCCTCTGGACTTCGATGCCTTCCCGACGCTGCTTCTGGTCGTGACCATGCTGCGCCTTTCGCTGAACGTGGCCTCTACCCGGCTCATCCTGTCCGAAGGCCATACTGGTACGTCGGCCGCCGGTGACATCATCCAAGGATTCAGCCAATTCATCGTTGGCGGGGACTATGTGATCGGCGTCGTCGTCTTCGCCATCCTCGTCATCATCAACTTCATGGTGATCACCAAGGGTGCCACGCGTATCGCGGAGGTCTCGGCCCGCTTTACCCTCGATGCGATCCCCGGCAAACAGATGGCGATCGATGCCGACCTTGGCGCGGGCGCGATCGATGACGCGACAGCACGCCGCCGCCGTGAGGAACTCAACGAGGAATCCGCTTTCATGGGCGCCATGGATGGTGCCTCGAAGTTCGTGCGCGGCGACGCCGTGGCGGGCATCATCATCACCCTGATCAACGTGGTCGGCGGGATCATCATCGGTGTCATGCAACATGGCATGAGCGTTGCGGACGCTGCCAACAACTACACCATCCTCACCATCGGTGACGGCCTGGTGTCGCAAATTCCTGCACTGGTGGTCTCCCTTGCCGCGGGCCTCCTGGTTGCCAAGGGTGGCCGTGAGGGCGCTGCGAACGAAGCGGTCTTTGCGCAGCTGAGCAAGTACCCCCGCGCCATGTACATGGCCTCGGGCCTGCTTATGCTGTTCGGCCTCCTCCCGGGCTTCCCGCTGCTCGTGTTCCTGTGCCTGTCGGGCGGACTGGCCGCTTTTGCCTACACCATCCAGAAGGATGCCAAGGAACGTGCCCGTATCGAGGCGGCCCAGGAAGCTGAGGAGAATGATCCCAACACGTCCTTTGCCGAAGAGACCCCTCAGGACATTCTCTACCTTGATGACCTGCGTCTCGATCTTGGCGCCGGCCTTGTCCCGATGATCTCCAGCATGGATGCGGCTCTGCCCGGCAACGTGCGCTCTCTGCGCAAACTCTTTGCCGAAGAATATGGCTTCATCCTTCCCATGGTACGCATCGTCGACAATGCAGAGATGAACAGCAACTCCTACACGATCAACCTGCAGGGCTCCCGAGTGGCGGAGGGCGAAGTGCGCCCCAAGGCGATGATGGTCATCGATCCCGCGAACGGGAAGATTGCCATGCCCGGTGAGAAGACCCGTGAGCCCACGTTCGGTCTCACCGCCCTTTGGGTTGACCCCAGCCTTGCCGAAGACGCGGAGAACGAAGGCTATACGGTCGTTGACCCCGAGAGCGTGATCACCACCCACCTGACGGAGACCATCAAGGAACACATGCCTGCCCTCATGACCTACGGGGCAACCCGTGAACTGGTCGAGGGTCTGGATCGCGAGTACCAGAAGCTCCTCTCGGACATGAACAACCAGGCCCCCACCGTTATGCTGCAAAGGGTTCTGCAAAACCTTCTGGCTGAGCGCGTCTCGGTGCGGAACCTGACGCTCATCGTCGAGGCCCTGACAGAGGGAGCGACGCAAACCTCGAGCCTGGTCAAGATCACCGAGCACGTTCGCCAGAAGCTCTCGAACCAGATCTGCCAGAACCTTGCCGACGGCAGTGGCTTCCTGCCTGTGGTGACCATGTCTGCCGAATGGGAGAACGCCTTCCTCCAGGCGGTCCGCAGGAACGGCGACGAGATTGATTTCGTCATGGAGCCCGCGCGCGTGCAGGAATTCGTTCTGGATGCCAAGAAGGTGCTGCAAGCATTCGCCCAGCGCGATGAGTGGCCGGCGGTACTCGTCACCCCAGAGGTGCGCACGTTCGTTCGCTCCATGCTCGAGCGCATCAGTCCGGCAACTTCAATCATCAGTCACAATGAGGTCCACCGGAAGATCCCGATCAAGACCGTCGCCGTGATCAACGCCGACTGATCCATGGACCTCACAGGGTATATCAGCAACTATCTGACTGGCTACTTCCTCGTCTTCGCCCGCATTGGCAGCATCATCATGTTCATGCCGGGCTTCGGGGAGAAGTATGTGCACTCGCAGGCCAAGGTTCTCTTTGCCGCAGTGCTCAGCCTGGCTCTCATGCCGGCCACCCCGGTGGGGCCAATCGAGGTCGATGACGTCGTTCTTCTCCTGGGCATGCTTGCGGTGGAGGTTACAGTAGGCGTCTGGATCGGCGTCATGTCGAGGACGATCATGTCGGCTCTGCAGTTCGCAGGCTACCAGGTTGGTCAGGTGTCCGCCCTCGCCAATGCCTTCGCCCCGAGCACTGGCCCCTTTGCCGGCGAGACCATGATGGCATCTTTCCTGACCATCAGCGGCATCGCCCTGCTCTTCATCACGAACACCCACCACCTGATGTTGCAGTCGATGATCTACTCCTATGAGGTCTTTCCCATGGGCCACCTGATGCTCGCTGACATGGCTGAGCAAGCGGCGCATATCGCGGGCAAGAGCATGTACATCGGCATGTCTTTGGCGGCGCCCTTCTACATTCTTGGGATCATGAACAACGTCGCGCTGGGCCTGGCGAACAAGATGATGCCGACCCTGCCGGTCTTCTTCGTGGCCTCGGCGATCCTGATTTCTTCCGGCTTGTTTCTGTTCGGGATCGCAGCCCCCCACATGCTGACAGGCTTCCTCGAGGAGTTCTCGGCATGGACCACAACCTTCGCCTTCGCAGGAGAGTGAGATGTCAGACGAGGACAAGTCCCAGAAGACAGAAGAGCCGACACCGAAGAAGCTTGCCGATGCCCGGAAGAAGGGGGACGTCCCGTCTTCCAAGGAGACCGGCAATGCCATGTCGGTCTTCATCCTCATGATCATCGTGGTCTACGCCATCCCCGCAGGCATCGGCCCTTTGAGCCGCGCTCTTTCGTCGCTATTCACGATCGCTGGGACCTTCAGGTTGGGCGAAGGCAGCGCTGGGCTGGTGGACATGGAGGACGTCCTTGGAGGTGTGCTCGTGCAAGTCATGGTGGTGATCGGCCCGATATTTGTGCTCATGGCGATGGCAGCCATCTTCGGCACCATTGTGCAGGGCGAGGTTGTGGTCGCCTCCGAGCGCCTGAAACCAAAGGCATCCAACATCTCGCCCGCCTCCGGGCTCAAGAAGATCTTCGGGACCAACAATCTCGTGGAGTTCCTGAAAAGCTTCGTGAAGGTCGCCGCCATCGGGATCATCGGGTACATGATTATCTCCAAGGCGATCTTCGGACTGGCACAGACCGAACGCTACCTGCCCGAGGCGATCTTGCCCTTCGTCGGCGACCGGGTGGCGCTCCTGCTGATCATCGTGGCAGCCTTGCTGGCCCCCATCGCGGTCATCGACATCATTTGGAAGCGTCAGCAGTGGCTGAAGAAGAACCGCATGTCGCTGAAAGAGATCAGGGACGAATTCAAGGACCAGGAAGGCGACCCCCACATCAAGGGCAAACGGGACGAGAAGCGTCGTGAGATGTCTCGCAAGCGCATGAAAGAGGTCGTGCCAACGGCAACGGTGGTGCTGACCAACCCGACGCACTTCGCAGTCGCCCTGAAGTACGACACAGCGACCGATCCAGTACCGCGGTGTGTGTTCAAGGGGACGGACGCCATGGCAAAGAAAATCAGAGAGGTCGCCCGGGAGAACGAAATCCCGATCGTCGAGAACCGGCCGCTTGCTCGAGCGCTCTATGCGACGGTCGATATGGGGGATGAAATCCCCACAGATCACTGGCAAGCGGTTGCAGAGATCGTCGCCTACGTCATGGACCTCAAGAAAAATATCCGTCGCCGGCCGCCGTCAGGTAGCGAGTTGCGGGAAGATTGAGGGGCTCATTTTATAAGAATAGCCGCCGCATCCAGCTTGCCATTTACGCCAACCAAGTATAGATATTGGGAGCGGGCTGCCACTGGTTGCCTGTTCTCCGAACTGGACAGCTTCGGCGGGGTACCCCGGCCAGTTGGAGGCGCACTGCTTGCCGGCAGTCGGTACACCACGGTAAGGCGCTAGAAGCACGACGACCCCTTGGCTCCGGCCGAGGTCTGCCAGTGAGGTGAGAAGACCCGCCTCATACACCACCTTGCGGTAAAGTAGCGTGGCCGCGCGAAGAGATCCGGGAACGAGTAGACCCATGCTCGTTGAAAACTGGGACCCCGGCACTGGCAATCAGCAATACGATCAAGAGAAGAGGGTCCTGTCATTCATTGGCAGGGCCTTTGTTCCGGGGCAATCACAGTTTACCTCATCGATCCAAGCGCACGCCCTCCTGAGCTACGGCGTAGCTGATCGTGTTCGGCACCATGCTCGCGCCTAGGAATTCACTGGCTCTGGCGGTAAATAGATCGGCACGAGCCTTAGATTTTCTGCGAAGTCTGAATACCGCCCTGGGTGTATCGATGCCTTCCGGGGCATCATCTGGCACCACGGCAAGGATATCGAAATCGCTCTCAGGCGAATTATCGCCACGCGCTCTGCTCCCGAACAGCCAGACCTCTGATGCAAGTAGCTCAGCCTTACACAAGCTCACGAGCAGCTTAACCTCGTCTGGTAAATCCTTGAGTTTCACCTCATGCTTCACACCAAATATCCCAATGGCAAGGTTTCCTGTCTCACTCAGACTATAGTGGCAGAGCTCTACTGATTTCCAAATGACGATTTCCATCATTCCAAGGCCGCATCCATTTCACGTTCCGAGCTTTTCCTTTGAACCGATATACAGGTTTGCAAGACCCGTCACACTTCCCTAGTCTATCCCAGCAACCGGGAGTAAGTCATGAGCATTCACAAGAAATCCGAAAGCCCTATAGAACCCGCATGCGATCTCGCGTGAGACGTAGTTGAAGCAGAACTTGAACGGCGCCTATCCCTACCGACCGACCAATGGGAGCCGGTCGACGACGCATCAGATGTCACCTCTGCTGCGCGGGCACATCTGGCCTCTATGACCAACAAGCCTGCGCGAGCACTTGGAAAGCCAAACGAGGAGTGAGGAATGTTCGTGTCAGTGGCTGGTCAAGAGAGCGACCTCTGGCTCGTGGTAGCTGCAGTTGTGGCTGCCCTGGCCCTTCTCACCGCAGCTTTCTACGTTCTGACCAGCCTCTGTCGCCGACCTGGTCAGGGATGTAAGTGGCAACGAAAGGTCTACAATGATCGAGGAAGGCTCCTTGCTTGGGAATGTCAGAGCTGTGGCGTGATCGGCTACTCATCCCGAGGATGTCGACCATCGACATGTCGTCGCGGAAGTGTGTCAAATAGTCTCTGAGTGCCTCCATGCACCCCTCCCCCTACGGGCTCCATAGCGCGCCACACGGACACGCCAGGTCAGGGGTGTGGTCGACATCGGTGATCTGGCGCCAAGCCCCCTTCCTCCATTCGAAGCCGACTGGTGCCTCAGTTGTGATGCCCTCCGAGCGCCCGCACGACGGGCACACTGGGGCGTTTTCAAATTTCGAAGCCATCCGAGGTCTCCTCTTTGTTAGGAGTATCGGTAGTCCGGCCCCGACGTGTGCAGAAAACAAGAAGGGCCCACCAGAAGGAGACTGGTGAGCCCTGTATCGTCCTCAATTGAGCGGTTACTGCAGGCGGATCCCGTTGAGGTCCTGATCCCCCGGAAGCTGGGACCGCTCGTAGATGATCTTGGAGATCGCCTGGGCACGGACCGGGTTCATCTTGGCAATGATCGGAGCGACCTTGCGCTCCTGCATCTGGCCGAGAACCATCACGGTGACCTCGATGTCGAGGGTGTTCATGATCGCAGCCGCCTCTGCGGGCTTCATGCCGCTGTAGACGGACACCAGCCGAGCGAGATCGGCAGTTTGTGCAGCCTGCACCTTGTCGAGCAATGCCGTGATCTCGCCTTTGAGCTCCTGCAGTTTGCGCGTCTCGATTTCCACCTTGTCCATGGCAAGCTCGGCCTCGGCTGTCTTGTCACGGGCCTCCTGCTTCTGCTTGGAGAGGATGTCTCGCTCGGTTTCGATCGCCAACAATAGCTCTTCCGGAACCGGCCCGGCATCGCACTGCTGCGCCTCTACGTCGGCGCCTTCTTCTGGCTCATCGTGGGAACTGGACTCCTCCGCGTCGGTCGCCAGGGCAAAGGTTGCCGAGCCCTGGTCGATCACGACGTTTTCAGAGAATGCAATCGACGTCACCTCCGGAAGCGTCATCGCTGCCTTGGCGCTGAGGGCCAAGGCAGTCGTGAGCAGAAGCAGTTGCGGGACCTTCAGGTTTGGTAGCCTCATTACGCGCCCTGCCTGTTCCAGAAGTTCTCGATCACCGCCGTTTTGGTATCCTGCCTCTCCGGGCCCCGCCGGGGGGCTCTGCCGGAGCGGCTATTGGTCCGGTTCTGCCCCTGTGCGACATGCTCCTCGAGGCTCAAGGTGAACTTCTCTGCCCCGGCCCGCATGTCGCTTACGGCATTCCTCGATGTGTCGATCGCAGAACAGAACTCGGCGATAAGCGGCTTCAGCTCTTCCACGGTGTCCTTGAACTTCTGCATGCGACGATAGCACACGACACTGACGATCATGGAGGCAGTCACTGCGAAGAGGAGTACGAGATCAATCAGCGTCGAGAACATCGATGAATTCCTTGTTGTTGAAATTGGTTTCGGTGACCTGGATGGCCATCATGCCGTTCTTGCGGCGTCCAAGAGCGCCGTGGCAGAGCACTTCGCCAGCACACTGAATGGTGGCCTCCTGATCGGGTTGGATGTTGAGATTGAGCACTTTGCCAGGCTTCATCGACAAGATTTCTTCCAGGGGGACCTGCTCCTCGTGGAGAACAGCCCGCACCTCGATTTCAGAACTTTCGATTTCAGAGACAACGTGGCCCCGCCAGGTAGGGTCTCCACCGAGCTTTTCACCGAAGAAGACCTTGGCCAGCAGGTTACGGATGGGCTCGATCGTCAGGTAGGGAATGACGAAATCGATCCGACCGCGGCGTTTGTCGATCTCGACGTCCAGGCGCACGTAGATGGCTGGCGAATTCGGCTGACCAACGGTGGCGAACTGCGGGTTGGTCTCCACCCGCTCGATATCGAGGCTGACATCCGTCAGCTGGGCAAAGGCGTCCTCGAGATCCTTGAGAATGACCTTTGAGAGCCCCCGCCCGATGGTCTGCTCGATGGATGTGAAGTTCCGCCCTTCTGTCGGTGCCGGCCTTGAATTTCGGCCGCCGAGCTTGATCTCAAGCGTGGAGTAGAGCAGCTTCGCGTCCACGCCCATCACGATGTTCCCGTCCCAGGGATCGGCATGCACAATCGGCAGCAGCCCAGGCACCGGAATCTTTGCGATACCGTCGGCACAGGACAGGTACTCGATCGAGTTCAGGGTGATGTCAGCCGTAGCTGAGGTGTAGTTTTTCAGAGAGTTGCTGAGCGACATCACCATGCGCTCGAAAATCACATCGAGCATGGGCAGCTTCTCGAAGTTGAGCATGGACATGTAGATGATCCGCTCTTCGAGTGTGCTGAACTCTCTGACCTTCTTCGCGGGGGTAGCGCCACCCATCATCTCGTCGATATCCGACTGAGACAACTCGTCCGGACGGCCGGCGTCGAGGGATTTCTCCATCTCGCGGGCCATCGCATCCTGATCGGGGGCTTCTGCTTCCTTGTTTTCTTCTGACATGGGCTTCTTCACTGGATAATGAGATCGCCGATAAGGATCTCGTGTGGTGCATCGTTACCGGCCACAGCTTTCGCGCGCTTTAAAAGCTCGCTGCGAAGTCGAACCAAGCCGAAGCTTCCCTGCAAGTCTCGCTCATCGAGTTGACGCAGGTAGTCCTGAAAGGCATCGCGCATGTAGAGCTTTCGGCTTTCTAGTTCGGCTGCGGCCTCCGCCCCGTGATCTTCGTAGACCATGGTGAACTTGATCTTCATGAAGCGCGACGTCTTGCGCCCGGCCGCTGTGTAACCGGTGATGTTGACGATCATCTCATCAAAATTCAGGTAGGAATATTTCTGCCCTTCGCCCGCCGCCTCGTGGCTCTCGTCAGCCCGGTGTTCATCTGTGGCCGCATGTTCGGTCTGCTCCTCCTCGCTGGAGCCGGACAGCGCGCTCATCACGCCGTCCTTGCCCACGCTAAGAAAGAGACCACCGGCGAGAGAGAAGGAACCAATCAAGAGCAGGGCGACGATCTTGACGATCTTGGAGGCCCCCTTCTTCGCGGCAGCCCCCAGTTCCTCCCCGGTCCCGTCGGTATCAGGAATATTGGTGTCTTCTGCGCTCATCAGGAGGCGCCTCGGGTGCGACCTGCAGCGTAGCTAACTTCATAATCAATCCTTCCGTCGTCGCGGGTCACTTCAACATCAAGCATGCGTACAATCTCTCCTTCTATGTGGAATAAATTTCCAAGAATAAACCTTGCAGAAAATATACACGAGTAAGGTTTACAGGCAAATGAAAACTGTCTATCCTTGGCGGCATGAACAAAATTTATTGACACCCGGTGGTATCTTGAACGCTATTCTATCCAATCTCCGCGGGCTAGGTCCTGCCCGTCTGGCCGTGCTCGGCGGCGTTGGCCTGGTCCTCGCGCTCGCTCTCTTCTTCGGTGTGAAACAGGTCACAAAGCCAGTTTACAGCACGCTCTACAGTGGCCTCAGCCCTTCCTCGGCGTCCGAGATCGTTTCCGCGCTCGAAGGTGCGGGCATTCCTGTGCAGGTCAGCCCTGACAGTGCCGTGGTCTCAATTCCGAAATCCAGCTTTGCCTCTGCCCGGATGCTTCTAGCCGAAGCCGGTCTTCCCAACGAAGGGGCGCCCGGCTGGGAGCTCTTCGACGGCGGAAGCAGCATGGGAATGAACAGCTTCCTGCAACGGGTCAACCGACTGCGGGCCATGGAAGGCGAACTTGCGCGCAGCATCCAGACGATCGCCGGCGTTGACGCAGCTAGGGTACACCTCGTCCTGCCAGAGCGTGAAGCGTTCAGTCGCGAGCGTTCGACGCCGAAGGCCTCTGTGGTCATCCGTACGACCGGCTCCTACTCCATGGACGAAGAGCAGGCTAACGCCATTCGGTTCCTGGTGTCTTCGGGCGTCGCCGACCTCGACCCCGAACATGTCACCGTCATGACCGCAGACGGCAAGATGATCCTGGCAGAGAACGGCGACGAGGGCTCGACAGAGGCAACGATCCAGTCTGCACGCACCTTGCATGAAGATCGCTTCGAGCGGGACATCGAGCGTATTCTCTCCGCCCGGGTTGGCGCAGGGAATGTCCGGGTTAACGTCGCCGTTGATGTCGTTACCCAACGCCGGGTGGTTGTCTCCGAGAGTTTCAATCCCGATGAGCAGGTCGTTCGATCGACAGAGACCCGCAACAGCAATGAGGAGAGCACCTCCCGGGAAGGTAACAATGTCAGCGTCGACAACAACATTCCCGAGAACCTCATGGGCGATACCGGCCAGGCAGCCGGCACCCGCTCTGCCGCGCAAGACAACTCTGAAATCGTCAACTACGAGATCGGAAACACCCGGACTGAGACCGTCTATGAGCCCGGAGACATTCGAAAGATCTCCGTCGCTGTCCTGGTGAACGGCATCTATGACCGCGATGACAACGGTGACGTGACCTACGTCGAGCGGAATGCCGAGGAACTGCAACGCCTAGAGGAGCTTGTTCGCACCGCCGTCGGCTTCGACGTGGCCCGGGGAGACACGATCTCTGTGGATAGCCTGCGCTTTATCGACTACTCGATGGATGTCGGCGAGCCGGTGTCGAGCTCTGTCATGGATACCCTCAAAGAGAACATCATGACGATCCTCAAGTGGGTCTTCGTAGTTGTCGTGGTCGCCATGATCCTCCTCCTTGGCGTCAAGCCGATGCTCGCACGCGCATTCCCCCAACCGGCAACCGGTACTTCCGAAGACGGCGAGGGCGAGGCAGACGATGCGCAATCCGAGAATGGCGCCATTGCTGATGGAGAGAACACTGGAGCGCCCTCCGCTGCGGTCCAAACCAAGTCGGACGCGCTGGTGGCCGCTGAGAAGGCTGCCCGCGATGGGGATGACTTCATCGACGTGGTGTCCGTGAAAGGCGGCGTTCGCAAGAAGCGCATCAAGGACCTGCAGGACATGGTGTCCGGCGATCGCGAAGAGGCTCTGAAAATCCTTCGTGGATGGGTGCTCAAGGACGGATGAGTGTGATGAAGACCATCAACCTCTTTGAGCGGAACTTCGATCAGGAAGCTGCCGAGCGAGAACGACTGCGGCTGACCGGAGAGGATCGCGTGTATTCGCTCGCCGAGCACCAACAGGCAGTGGACGCCGCCGTAGTCAGCGCACGGGAAGAAGCCTTTCTGCAAGGGCATGCGGCCGGTGTTGCCAAGACCGAGAGTGAGATCGGGCAACAGGTGGCGAACGCCGCAGGAGCTCTCATCCCCTTGCTGCAGGTCATCACAACGGAGCTTCCCGACCACAAACGGGCACTCGAGGGACAGATGGTCGACCTCGCTTACAATGTATTCTCCAAGCTTGCGCCGGTCTTTGCCCAGCAGATGGGGCCCGAACTGATCGCCAAGCTCGTAGGGCAGCGCCTCGCACGACTGTCAGAAGGCCAGGTGCTCGCAGTCAAGGTCGCGCCCGGTCTGGTGGCACCGGTTGGCGAGTTGGTTGCCGGTCTCGGCGATACATCGGCTGCTTGCTCGCTCAGCGTGGAGCCAGATGAAGAACTTGGCCCTGCGGACGTCCGCGTCGAGTGGCGCAACGGCTTCATGGAGCACCGGGTCAGCACGCTGATCGAAGAGATCGAAGCCATGCTTCGCCCGACACAACAACAAACTCAAAACACTACAGAACAGCCTGAGGAGTAACACAGATGGCAGATGGACTGGAAATAAAGGATATCGACGAAGCGGCCGAGGCAGCGGCCGGCGGCGCTGCGCCCGCGCAGGTGGAGGAGCCGGAAGGCCGAAACATCGATGCGATGATGGGCGTAAACATGGACGTGCAGATCGTGCTCGGAAGCACCAAGCTGCCGATCTCGCAACTGCTCAAGCTCAGCCGTGGCTCGGTCGTAGAGCTGAACCGAAAGATCGGCTCGCCTGTCGATGTGATGATCAACAATCGCACTGTTGCACGCGGCGAGCTCGTCTCCACCGGAGACAACAACGTCGGGGTCTCGCTGACTGAAATCGTCAAACAGTTTGTGCCGGGCACCTGATTTGGCCATGGCGGCGGTTTCTGAAAATGTCCCACCCAGTCGACAGAAGTCGCTTGTGGAGATCGCTGCGAGGTTCGTCGGGCACAGCCTGGCGGACATCGAACGTGCCGTGATCATCTCGACGGTTTCCCGATGCCGCACCGATCGGGAAGCCTCTGAAAAACTAGGCATTCACCTCAAGACCTTACGAAGCAAACTTAAGAAGATTCAGGACGAAAGAATTCCCTGACATGAACAGACTTTTCCACCTCTCCGCGCTTATTCTCGGTGCCACCCTCATTGCTCAGCCGGCGGGGGCCCAGGAGGTCTCCGGGCTGCTCCGATCGGCAGCAGAGCAGCTCTCCGGGTCCAATCAGGGAACCACCGAACTCAGTGGCCGCATCCTGCAGATGATCGCCCTGATGACCGTTCTGAGCATTGCTCCGGGACTTCTGGTGCTGATGACGAGCTTCACCCGCTTCGTCATCGTCTTCTCGATGCTGCGCTCGGCCCTGGGGCTCAATCAGACGCCGCCCAACATGGTGCTGAGCTCACTGGCGCTCTTCATGACCTTCTTTGTCATGCAGCCCGTCTTCAATGATGCTTGGGAGGGAGGCCTCAAGCCGCTTCTCGAAGACAGCATCACTGAAGAGCAGGCCCTTGAACGTGTCTCGGAGCCATTCAAGGCGTTCATGTTTGCCAACACGCGGGAAAAGGACCTGCAGCTTTTTCAGGATATCGCCAAGATCCCATCCGAGCAGCCGACCACCCTCGAGACCGCCGGATGGCGCGAACTGATGCCAGCCTTCGTCATTTCCGAGCTTCGTCGCGCATTCACCATCGGCTTCCTGATGTACCTCCCGTTCATCGTGATCGACCTTATTGTCGCCTCCGTGCTCATGAGTGCGGGCATGATGATGCTGCCTCCAGTGATGATCTCCCTGCCTTTCAAGGTGATCTTCTTCGTGCTGGCCGATGGCTGGTACATGCTCGCAGGCTCGCTGATTGATGGCTACATGCCGATGGCCGGAGGCTGAATGACCGCGGAAGATCTGTCCCCTGAGCAGGGACTTGGCCCATTGGCCACTGAGAAGCTGGAAAATCACCCTCTCTATCCTCAGCTGAAGGCTCTGGCCGATGAGAGAGGAATAGAACTCTCGGGCAGCCATGCCTTGCAGCAGGTGCTCGAGGGACTCTCTGAGAACGAAGGCGTCGATGCGCGGGTTGTTTTTCTCATGGGGGTAATGCTTGAGCGCATCCTTCATCATGAAGAAAGCTCGCTCGTGGCAGAAGACATTCAAGAAGACAAGGCCGGCAGCCTTGACGAGTAATCTCGGCTGCCAACCTATTCATAAAGGAATTCAATGATGGACAATCTAGTTCGCACCGACATCAAACAGATCAAGGGCTCTGAAAAGGCAGCAATCCTCCTGCTCTGCCTGGGACAGGAACAGGGCTCCGACCTCATGAAGGACATGGATGAATCCGAAGTCCTGCCCGTAAGCCGGGCCATCGCCGGCCTTGGCCAGGTGACGACGGATGTAGTGGAGGACGTGATCACCGAGTTCATCGAGGCATTCTCTGCAGGTGGCGGCGTGCATGGCAACTTCGGAGAGGCCGAGGACTGGCTCAAACGGATCATGCCCGACGACGCCGTCGAAAGGGTCATGCGCGATATCCGTGGGCCCCTCAAGGGCAAGAGCATGTGGGCGAAGTTCAGCTCCCTCAATGAGAGCGTCATCGCCAACTATCTCAAGCTCGAAAACGCCCAGACGGTCGCCGCGATCCTTTCCCAGGTGAAGCCCGACGTCTCCGCAAAGGTGCTCCCGCTTCTGCCTGAAGCCATGATGCAAGATGTCATCGAACGCATGATCAAACTCGAGGCGGTGCCACAAGACGTTCTGGAGAGCATCGAGAGCACGCTCGAGACCGAGTTCGTGAATGCCGCGGCGCAGGTCAGCGGAGCGGATTCCTTCGAGCGCATGGCCAACATCTTCAACAAGGTCCCGCCCGAGCTCTTCGAGGCAATCTCCGGAAAGCTCGACAGCAGCATGCCGGAGGACATGGCGCGCATCAAACAGAAGATGTTCACCTTCGACGACCTTGCACGCCTCGATGCTCAAAGCCTGGGTGCAGTGATCCGGGCGGGCACCGAAGGTCAGCGGGTGCCGACCGCGCTCAAGGCCGCAAAGCCCGAGGTGCGCGACTACTTCCTGCAGTGCCTGCCGGAACGCTCCCGCAAGATGCTGACCGAAGAAATCAGGACCATGGGCCCGGTGCGAATGCGCGACGTTCAAAACGCCCAGTCGGCCCTTGTCGATGTGGCAAAGAACCTTGCGGATCAGGGCGCTCTCCAGCTGCCTCTCAATGACGAAGAGGACGTCATGGTCGAATGAGCACGGGTGGGGTCAAATACATCGCCGGGTCCGGCCCCTACTCGGCCGGAGGCAAGATTTCGGTCAAGCCTCCGGTCTCTGTCGAAGTCGGCAAGGCGTCATCGCAAGTCGATCTGAAAGCCCTGGCCGGTGCCGGCTGGCTCGACGGAAGCGTGAAGTCCGTGACCACAGAAGGAACTCTTCAGGTCCAGACCCGTCTTGGGCTGCTCTCTTTGCAGGTTCAGAGGGCCGACCTAGAAGTGGGCGCACGCCTGAAGCTGTCCTTCGATGCCGAGACCGGCCGCGTCAGTTTTCAGAGTATAGCCCCAGGACTGAATGAGGCACCGCCAAACTCGTCCGCGATCATGACTTCGATAGACAAGTCGGGCCCTCTCTCCACGGTCCCGGCAGGGCTCAATCAAAGCCTGCTTGGCACTGGCGATGTCGGAAGGGTCATGGGATCATCCATGCCGTCGGACGTCACCATCCGGGCGCTGAACGCTGTCTTCCCCCACATGAACGCGAATTCCTTCGCACTGGTAGTCGCTCTCTTCCCGATGGTCGTTCGAGGCGGTGTCCTGGCAGGCCTTGCAGCGCGGAAAGCCGGAGCAGGATACAATGGGGACACACGCCTCATGGCGCTTGCTCGGCGCATCTCTGCCAAGCCGATCGCGCCTTTGGATGCGGAGTTTGGGTATCTGACATGGCAGATGCCATTCTTCCACAACGGCACCCCCGATGAGGTGGAGTTTCTGCAGCGCCGCGAGGCGCCAATCGAAGATCCTGAAAATGAGATGGTGAGGACCATTCTGCGTGGCAGCTTCGGTCAACTGGGTCGTCTGGAGGTGGATGTGCTTCTCGACAGCGACCTGCTCACCATCGAGCTGTTTTCGGACCTGCGACCTTCAGACGACCTGATGGCCGACCTCGATCGCATCGTGTCTGTCTTCGGAGTCACCTTCGATTTCAGAGTCTCCCTGCTCTTCAAATGGGGAGAAGACGCGGCCGTGGTTCTGGATCAGGCCGCGTCACAGGATCAGCGGTAAGCGCTGCCCGAGAAGCTCGACAGTGAGCTGATGTCATAGGTCATCGCAGTGAAACCGCTTCCACCGTAGCCATACGATGGGCTGATCAGTTGCAGGATCGGGCTTTGCAGGGCACTGCTCTGCGGAGGGTCTGTAATATCTTTCACGACCGCGTACCTCTTGGTCAGCCGCTCGAGCTCCTCTGGGTCATGCAGGTCCTCGATATCGTATTTTTCCTCGAAGATTTCCTTCTGCTTGTCGACATCGAGGTAGATCACGTTCTCCGGGATATTCAGAGCCGTGCGCATGAACTCACCGAAATCCGCATCAGCCAGGACCTTGTACCAGCTGGTGAGCTCGGACGCCTTTTCCTGAAACTTCAGGATGACCCCCAGATTGGCGTTCTCGTCGGTGATCTCGCCGATGTACTCATTACTGACGTACTTGTCGACGATCTCCTGCCGCCATTGACTGGAGAGCGTGTTGTAGTTGGTTACGCCGCCGGCCTGGAAGTCCATCGCCTTGTAGAGGGCGGTAATCTTCGGGTCGTTGAGGCGGTTCACCAAGGAGTTCTCGTCGTCAATGTCGCTCTCGAGGATCTCCTTCATCATGCCTTTGGCGTAGATCTTGTCCTCAAGACCATAAGCCTTCATCACGAAGCTGAAGGTGTCATAGTCGTTGATGAAATCCTCCACCGACTCCACGTCAGGGGCGCTTTCATTGAAGCGCTCGATCGCACGCTTGTGGATCACCTCGTTGCGGATGCTTTCGAGAGACTTATCCTTGGTATCAGCCGCAACCTTCATGGCGACCGGGGTTGCGAGGCCGCTGATCGTTATCATGGCTCTGTTCCTTGTTCACTTGGTCCTAGATTGCGATTTCACGATGGAAGTCAAATCTGTGGCGCCATTCGAGCGCCTTGCGGGTGATCATGATCGACTGCTTGTCGGAGTAGTCTTCCAATGCCTCGATATCGATCCACCTCGCATCGGTAGATTCATGGTTTGCGCGAAGGGGGGCGCCCTGATGACAGGGCGCCTTGGCTCACGCCGCAGTGCTTTCAAGCTTGTTGGCCTTGCCGACAGCTTTCAGGGCCAGGTAGAAGTTCCCGACGCTGACGTTGTTGGCGGCTTCGAAGATCAGGCATTGAGCGTAGCCTCCCAGCACCGCCGCCAGTTTCCCCAGCGCGGCCTGGATTTTCGGAACCAACTCCTCGCGCTGTCTGGCATCGATCAAGGCGGTCTGGATGTCGTAATACGCCTTCTGAAGTGGGGTCTTCACGTCCTGTGGCTCAAGAAGGTCCTTTCCTCTCAGAACATCCGCGTGGTTCTCGATACTGATGACAGCGCGATTGCCGCGGTTCTTGATCACACAGCCATTCACGACGAGATATTCGTCTGGCTTCACGGTCAGCTTGAGTGACATGCTTCCCCCCTTACTTTTTGCCCGAGAGGCCGTTCATGATGTTCTGGTTTACCTCGATCAGAGGCGCGATCCGGCCCTCTCCACCGAGTACGGCGTCCGATTGCCGGTCGACCCACATGGCCAGGGAAATCAGATCGGCCCGGAGCTGGGCTGAAAGCTGGTTTCCATCAGCCATCAAATCAGCCTTCACTGTGATCCAAAGTTGCTGATTTTCATAGATTGCCTCGCGAACATCTGCCGTGATTGCCTGCTTGAGATTGTCCGCCTTGTCGAAGTCTGCCTGGACCTTCGACAACTTGTTGGTGATCCGGGACATGATCCTGCGCTCGATCTCTCGAGGTGTCTCCGTATTCCTGATGGTCTTTTTATATGCAGAAACACTCATTCTTTGGTCTTCTTCCCTTTGGTGTGTTCCTGAAAACTGTACAGCCTCCCAGTTAATACAAGTTGCAGGCCGAAGGCACAAAGGCGTGATCTCTCAGGCGGAATGTTTAAGAATAGATGGCAAACCTTTTAAGAAAGTGTTGCCATCATTTTCATTCCTTGGCAGAATACAAGCTCTGTGATCAGGAGAGAATACTTGCGCGTCGTCACGCTTCCCCGTCTTTTTGCCAGTTCCAAGAACTCTGAAAATCAATCGCGCAAAGTTCGCCCCGCGCTGGGCGGCCTATTCGCAGTCGCCCTCCTCGCCGGGTGCTCTGTGGACGTACGCGATCAGCCGGCGGTCACGCCCGCGTCGCGGAAGGCCCCTCCGCTCATTCTGAAACCTTACAATCCGCCTCCTATCCGGACCTCCGTCCAGACGCCGGTTGGCAACACGCCCGTTGGCAACGCTCCCATCAGTACGGTGGCGAGCAAGAAGGCTCCGCCCACCGGCCGAGGCCCCATCTCCACTGCCCAAAGGGCAGAAGCGGACGAGCGGGAGGACGAAGACGATCCGGTGAAGGTCAGCCTCTATGACTGAAGTCACTGCAAGCCGACGCGTTATCGAACGGGCGAGAAGGCTTGCCGCCACCCCTCAGCCCGAGGCGCCCAAGAAGCGAAGAACCTGGCTGCCCAAACCAGTCCTCGCAAAGAAGCACTACGTGTTCCTGTTCCTTGTGACGGGAACCTACCTTCTCTTCGAGCTTGCATTCAATGCGCGCCTCCTCGACGTGGTGGGATCCACCATGGATGAGGAAGTCGTCGACGAGATCGAGTTCTTTGGCCGCTTCATTTCAGGTATTGCCCTGACCCTGGTCGTCTGGCCGAAGATCCTGAAAAAGACCGTGGTGGCAAGTTACTCGCGCGTTGCCACGGCGTTCTTGATGGCGATGGCGCTGCTGGCGTGCTGCGGTGTCAGCTATCTGGTCCAGGAAGGCATCCTGAAAGCTATCACTGCAAGTTCGAGCGCAGAAGCCCGCCGGGCTGCAGCGACAATGGTCCTGTTGACCGAAGCTGTCCATTCTAAGGACATCGTCCTCAATGGGCTGCCAGCTGAGACCGTGGATATGTCCTCCCCCGAGGCCAAGACCTTCCTTGCGCTGCTCCCTGCCCTGGCTCTCAATACCGACGATCTGGAAGGCAAGACCGAGAGGGAAGTCCAGGAGGTTGTTCGCAGACGGACTGACGAAGCGATCGGCGGCGTGGTTCACTACTACAACACGGTCTACCTTCCCAGCGAAGTCGGCGTGAAGGAAAGCTATAATGGCTATCTGAAAATCGCGCAGGCCTACGAAGAGCAGCTCGACAACATCTCGGTCGAGCAGCACAAGGCATACCAGAAATACCTCAAGGGCCTCGGTCGGTACCAGCCATGGAACGTGCCGCAGCGCTATTTTCCCCGCGTGAGAAAGAAGGTTCGAGAGGGAGGCGTTCAAGTATCCGATCGCTGGTCGCCGCGGGACAAGAAAGGCTTCTACGCCCAGGTCGAAAAGCAGATCATGGCCGAGATCGAACCGCGCTATCGGTTCGAGATTAGCAAGAATTTCGGCGGATACCTTCCCCACACCTATGATTTTTCACAGTTCCAGGCTGATGAAACCATCCAATCGCGTTGGCAGAGGGACCTAAAGATCGATGTCGATAGCCTACAGCTCAAGTCGGACTGGAGCTTGGAGACGTTCGAGAAGACTTTCTATGACCCATGGGTGAACGCACTCGCCGATCGGGAAGTCGTGAAGGTCCTCGCACCAGTCTCAGACTTCGAAGAAGGCGGAGCCAGTGAAGATACCGGCCTGAACGCGATCCGAATTGCCTATGTGCCTCTTGTCGCCTTCATCTTCTCCTGCCTTGGTGCCCTTGTTCACACCTTCAAGACACTGTGGTTCGGCTCCATGGCTGCTCTCGGGCGAATATGGCTCGCCGCTCCGATCCTGCTCACGGCCATGTACTTCTCTCTGGGTACCGTCGTGATCCCGCAGATGTCGGTGGCCAACCCCGTTACCAATGCGGTCCTCTACACCAAGCTCGAGGAGCAAACTGCGGAAAAGGCAGGTCCCGTTCTGCCTTCGGTCATGAGAACGCTGGTTCAGCTCCAGCCACTGTTCTATCCGATATCGGAGGCCGTGCGCACCAAGGTACTCTTTGGCATCGAGTACAAGGCTGAAGAATTCGGGTTTTAAAAATTCGAGACACGCCGTCAAAAGAAAAGGCCCGCCGAAACCGACGGGCCTTTTTGTTGTATGTGGTACCGGGGGAGTGATCCCCCGGCCCCGCTCATCAGCGTCAGCCGAAGAGCGAGAGCAGCGACTGGGGCTGCTGGTTGGCCATGGATAGCGACTGGGTCGCCAGCTGCTGCTGCACCTGAAGGGATTGCGAACGAGCCGCTTCCTCTTCCATGTCCGCGTCGACCATCGAGCCGATGCCGGAGTCGAGCGTGTCCGTCAGGTTCTTCAGGAAGTCCTTCTGGGTCTCGATCGACTTCTCGGCGACACCGAGCGAGGTGGCCGCGTCGATGGCGTCGTTCAGGGCGCCTTCCACCGTGTCCAGAGCAGCCGACAGGGAGCCGGTGGTGTTCACGTTGATGTTGGCCAGGGTCGATTGGATCGCCTGCAGGTTCACCGAGCTGAAGGTGATCGACGTGGTGCCGAACGAGCCGCCAGCGCGGCTGATGCCGGTGATAACGGTCTGGGTCGAGGCCGCGCCAGAAACCAGGTCGTTGCCGTTGAAGGTCGACTGGTCGATGGTGGTCTGCACGCGGGCAGCCAGCTCATCCAGTTCCTTCTGGACTTCAGCGCGGTCGACGGCGTCCGACTGAGCGAAGGCGACACGCTCGGAGAACTGACGGGTCAGGTCTTCGACGTTCTCGGCGCCGACGCGCGCGGTTTTCACGCTGTTCTGGGTGAGGGTCAGGCCTTCGTCGATCGACTTGAACATGCCGCTGTCGCCGCCCATGGTCTTCGAGATCGAGAAGTATGCAGCGTTGTCCTTACCGGACGAGACTTTCAGGCCGGTGCTGATGCGGTCCTGGTTCTCTTGCATTTGGCTGTTCACGCTGCGCATGGTCTTGAGAGCGTTCATTGCCGAGTTGTTGGTCAGAATAGATGCCATTAGGAATTTTCTCCGTGTTTTCTTTGGCTGCCGCCGTTCTGGCGTTTTGGCTTGTGCCTACCCAGCCTATCTTTGAGGGGGCGGTTAAAAAGAAGTATACGACTTACATTTTTTCGTCGAAACGCCGTCGCGAGGCAGTTGGATCCCCGACTTTCCTTCCGGATTTCTCATACAATCCATCAAGGGAATGCCGTTTCTGAATGCGTTTGACCTCACGTGCGACAGCCGAGGTCGCGGCCGAAATCCGCTCGATCAAGATGCCGTTGGCGTTCACGAGACGTTGCAGCTCTCCAAGGTTCTCGCGCAGGTCCGGAAGGTCATGGGTGCGAGATTTCAGGATCGGCTCCACGATGGGCTCGTGGATTTTCAGCCTGGCGTAGATATCCTGCTTCCTCTGGAACAGAGGTTCGATCTGCTGCACGTCCCCCTTCTCGAGGGCGATGTTCTCTTCCTGAAGGAGAACGATCAGGTCCGAGACCGCGGCGGCGAACTTGCCGATGGCTGCCTCATCCCTTTCATCGAGACCTGCCGGTTCCGTGGTGTCCCCGGCCATACGTTCCATGATGCGCTTCTTGAGGCGCGACTCCTGCTTTCGCTCGTTCATTTCTTACTTGCTCTTGGTTTGCGTGTCATAGGCGGAAAGCATGCCTGAGATGCTCCGCGAAATTCCTGTAGTGCCGCTTTCCGCAACCGCGTCAGCGTATTCCTGGCTCAAGACGGAGCGCCACATCTTCTCGGCGTGCCCCCCACTGAAGGAGCCCATGTCCACCGTGGAGAACATCTGCTCGAAGGTCTGCGCCAGGAACATTGCCTCGAACTCCTTGGCTGCCTCGTTCGATTGCGGCGATCTTTGCTGGTCCCCCGCCCTGGGTTGCGTCTGATAGCTCGACGATTGGATTGAAAGGTCTGCCATGTGGATCCTCAGATAATCTCGAGATCGGCGTGGAGGGCACCTGCTGCCTTGATGGCTTGCAGGATCGAAATGGTTTCCTCAGCCCCTACCCCGATTGCATTCAGCCCATCTACAAGGTCCTGCAGGCTCACATCACCGCCCTCGAGGACGACAAAATCAGCATCCTTGGTCTGCACCTCGATGTTGGTCTCGGGAACCACAACGGTGGTGCCGCCGATGGTGATGGGTTCGGGCTGAACAACTTCCGGGGTCTCTTCGATTTTGACGGTGAGCCCGCCCTGGCTGACGGCCACGCGATCGATACGAACGTTGGAGCCGATGACGATCGTTCCGGACTTCGCATCGATGACCACCTTCGCCTTGGTGTCCGGCGTCAAGGTCAAGTTCTCCAATTCAGCGATCATCATCGGCACATCGTCGCCCGGCGCCCGGGAAACCCGGATCGTGGTGGGATCAAGCATCCTCGCAGCTTTTGACCCCAGATGAGTATTGATCGCATCAGCAACCCGCTTTGCCGTCGTGAAGTCGGGCTCTTGCAAGGCAATCCTGATGTTTTCCAGTGAGTTCAGGTCGAAATGGATTTCACGCTCAACCGTGGCGCCGTTCTCAATTCGCGCGACGGTGGGCACCCCCTGCACCACGCTGGCGCCATTTCCCTGTGCCGCATAGCCTGCCACGCTGACGGGCCCCTGTGCGACAGCATAGACACTGCCATCGGCACCGGACAAAGGCGTGACCACCAATGTGCCACCGCGCAGGGAGGAAGCATCCCCCAATGAGGAGACTACCACGTCAATGGTCGACCCCTGACGGGCGAACGGAGCCAAGGATGCAGTGACCATGACCGCGGCAACGTTGTCCGTGCCGATGTCTTCCTGCGGAACATTGCCTGCGCCGAGCTTCTGCAGCATGCCCTTCACGGCCTGGCTGGTAAACGGGCTGTTGCCGGCGCTGTCGCCGGAGCCGTTGAGGCCCACGATGATGCCATAGCCGACCAATTGGTTTTCCCGGATCCCCTCGAAACTCGCAATGTCCTTGATCCTGACTTCGGCCGAGGCGACCTCCGGGGCTGCAAGGATCGATGCCGCCAGAAGGAATGTGGTGATCAGCCCCCTCAGGGCGCCGGGTGATCGCTTGAAGTGCATGGATGGCCTCATTTATTCATGAGGACGATACATGTGGCCGATTAACGCTCCGTGAACGCTGGCGCGGACCGCCTACTCAACCAACCTATCCTTATGTTGACAGAGCGGCGAGCAATCTATTCTTCTGTTAATCGATATTTCTCGTTGACTAATCTTGCCTATCCTTTTAAGTAAGCGTTACTCGTTTGATTAGACGATTAGAACAAACCTTTTTTCAGGAGAGCACATGCAGGTTTACTACTACGAGCCGAACGACGACATTTTTGTGAACACAAGCCAGGACATGATGGAAGTCGGGATCGAGACCATCCGTGTCAATGAAGACTTCTTCAATATGGACCTGTCGATGATCGGCCAGGGTGGTCATGAAACCCGCGCGGTCCTCATCTCGCACGACGAGAACAACACCCTCGACTTCATCCGGTCCGTTCGCGCCGGCAAGAAGCAGAATGCCAACCCCCTTCTCATCATTCGCGACTTCAAACAGTCGACCAGCACCGCGGACCTGCTCAACGCTGGCGCCGATGACGTCCTGGTCCGCCCGTTCAAGAATGTCGAAGTGGCCGCGCGCATCAATGCCGTCAACCGGCGCACCCACGGTCATGTCAGTCCCAGCGTGACGATCGGCGACATCGTGGCATTCCTCGATGGCCGCGACCCCGAGGTGAACGGAGAGCGCATGGAACTCACAGGCCGCGAGCACTCGATCTTCAACTACCTGGCACTCAACGCCGGGCGCGTGATCCCGAAAGAAAGCCTCTTCGAGGCAGTCTACGGCATGCAGGACAACACCCCGTACGACAAGGTCATCGACGTCTACATCTGCAAGCTGCGCAAGAAAATCCGCCAGCGCACCGGCGAAGCCTACATCCAGACAGTCTACGGCCGCGGCTACATGTTCAAGGCGCCGGAGGACAAGGAAGATGCGGTGCCGGATATCAGCCAGATGGCCGCGAGCATCTCGAAAGGTGCTCAGGCCGCCAGCTTCGTCGGACACTGAAACAACGGGCCGCGGGAAACTGCGGCCCTTGCCATTTCATGAGAAGCGCAGCAGATCTCTGGATTGGCGTCGCCAGCCACTCATGTGTCCTTCAACTCTTTAAGAGCAGAGTGTGGCCGGGTCGCAGATTTTGTGAACGGAAGCACAACCTCATCCCCTCGATCAGATGCCCGAGCGCACTCATCCAAAGAGAATATTGAGTTGATCGCATCTTCACCGAGCAAACGCCAATGCCCGGGAGAGAGGTCATTCGGCAGCGAAAGCCCGCCCAGTTGCTCCCGATGTAGAGCCGCCACGAAGTTGCCAGTGGCTGCGAACATACGACGGACCTGATGGTATCGTCCTTCTGTCACACTGAGCAGTACCTCCGTGTCAGAGACGACTGTCAGGTCCGCCGGAGCGAGTGGTTTTTGCTCCCCCTTCAGCATCAGGCAACCCGAGGCGAAGAGCTCGCCTTCCGTTCCGATCAGCGGGCGGGCGAGCGTGACACGGTAAGTTTTCCTAAGTTGGCGCTTCGGGCTGATGATGCGGTGCAACAGATCGCCATCGTCCGTCAGCAACAGCAGGCCGGAAGTCTGTTTGTCCAGACGACCAACAGTGGAAAGTACTGGATCGCGCCGTCGCCATCGCTCGGGTAATAGGTCATAGACAAGATCGCCATCTTCAGCGTGCGAGCACGTCACACCCAAGGGCTTGTTCAGGATAACGACCATGCCGGCGATGGGATCGAGGTAGTTGCCATCTACCGACAGCCGAGTTGGCAAGTCCGTGGTGACCGGAATGCGTTTCGTGACATCGCGAACGATCGTAGAGTCGAAGCAGATTGCCCCCCTCCTGACAAGTGATGACACTTCTCTGCGCGAGCCGTAGCCCAGCGACGAAAGGAGCTTGTCGATACGGAAGGTAGGCACTTTTGTCACGACAAGTCTTTCCGAGTTCGATGTAGGGACACCAGTTGGGACCGAGAGGATCCGTACTTTGCACTTCACATAGTGGCAGATCGCATCGAGGAGAAGAGTACTCGACAACCAGATGTCGTCTCTGACGTCCCTCATCCGCCCTTTCCGGGAACCTTGCACCCAAGTCTTGGTTGGGCATAGGAGCGCGACCAACCCTCAACAGAGGAACCCCTTCTCTGAATTCCGCTGGCAATGATTGCTCCCCATAGCTAGCGCAGGCAGGTCGCGCTCACCTCGCAACGATTTCAGAGTCCTGACTTGGTATCCCGGTTCAGCGCTTCAAATGGGTTCCGTCGGACAGGATCACCTCGTCCATAGGGACGTCCCAAGGCATCGGATAGATCGTAGCCAGTAGACATCCGGCAAAACCAACACCAATGCACCGCGGATGCGGATCGATCCAGGTCAGTGTCCGGTCGTAATAACCACCGCCGTTGCCCAGACGGTAAAGATCCTCATCCACTCCGACGAGAGGAACAATGACGACGTTCGGCACGCATACGGCCCCATCGGCGGGTACGTGAATATTCCACACGCCCCGCACCATCCTGCAGCCCGGCGTCCAGACACGGAACTCCAGCGCGCTTTCTGGCTCTCCTACCACCGGAAGGAGCACTTTGGCCCCCGCTTCGTGGGCTGATATCATCCAGGGCCGAATGTCCGGCTCACCCCTGATCGGCCAATATGCGGCGACAGTGACGCCAGGCCGGGGCCGGACAGCCTTCCGGAGTTCGTCGATGAGGGTAGCGGTCGCATGTCTGCGGTCCACAGACGAGAGCGCGCGGGCCGAAATCAAACGGGCCCGCTCAGCTCTTCTGAACCGCGCCACGTCCCTTGCGGTCTCGGGATCAACCGGGTGCCCATCAACAAGGAGGTGAGCAAAGCAAGGCTCCGAGCCTCTGTCAGCGTCTTCGTCGTCCATGCTACCTTGACCTCCACCTTCGGCACACCGGCGTCAGGCTATCCTGCAGGGTAGCGATTGAACAACCGTCAAAGAGAGTTCGAATTACTAAAGCAAAGGGGCGCTGGTCTTGGAATCCAAGCAGCGCCCCTTCACATGTTCACTCGCGGTTAGCCGGCCAGCAGCTCAAAACCAGCACGCAGGACCTTCAGACGCTTCTCCGCATTTGGATTCTTGCGCACATAGACATATGCCCGCTCCCCTTGAGGGCCCTCATGCCGCGGCTTGAAGATGGTACCTTGAGGATACTGCCGCCCAGTAAGGTCCACCCCCTCGTTCCAGTAGTGGCTTTCGACGGTCCCGTCCGGCAGGAAGGCCTGGCCACGCACCACCGGCAGACCAAGCTGCTCATAGAGGAGACAGGCGGTCACGGCGCATTGGCCAACATAGGGGGCCTCAGGCGCCCAGTCGTCCGGGTTCTGCGCGGTCAGGCGGCACCAGGACTTCTTGACCAGGTCGAAGACCTTCTGCTGGGTGATCGATGCCTGATGATCCTGAAGCATCTTCTCACGGTGGCGGGCAAACCACGACAGCAGAACGACGGCCGGACCTGCGGTGATCTCGCCCTCATCGAGCATGCGGATAGCCTCGAGCGCCGGCACGATCTCCAGGCGGATGTCCTCGTGCTCTTCCACAAGACCGAAGATACCCTGGTCTTGGGCACCCGCCAGGTCGGTCAGTGCTGTAAATGTGTGGATGACTTCCGAGGAGCCACCTGGCGACGGCATAAAGGTCGGGCCGGTTTTCAGAGAGTTTTCCTCGAGGGTAAGCCCGGCTTCCTCGAATGCCTCGCGCACGGCGACATCCTTCGGCAGTTCATTCGTCTCCACCATCCCTGCGATGACCTGCAACGGACGGTTGGGGACGTCTGCGACGATATTGCCAGCAAGGTGCTGGCGGATGAGAGCCACGCAGTCGAGTTGCGGATCGTAGGGCAGCACCGCCACGGCATTTCCGCGATCGGCCACCTCCCGGGTCAGCTCGCCACTGAGCGATCCGTCAAACATCCTGAATCTGTAACGCAGCGTCCGGATCTTGAAGAAGCCTTTGTATGCGAGCCCTTCGGAGATGACCTCGATATGGGTCCTGTCAGTGCTCTTGGGCTCATCGAGGCCATTAAGGTTTGCGGCTTGGCTTTGGTCGCTCATTGAAAACAGTCCTTATTTGATCTGACTGTATCATAGGCCTATCTGACTTAGGATAGATTTCTTTCCGAAAAGGCGAAAAAATGAAAAATAGCGAGGCAAAGCACGACATGGTCTGTCGTGACCTCAATGGCGAGAAAGTCGTCCTGCACAACAGGGTGGGCCCTTGTTCGTGGGAAGTTGGTCGATGGAATGAGATTGAAGAGAGCTTCGACTTTGACGGCTCAGTCGTGAACGTCGTAGAGCTTGAGTTCACGGGGGAATTCGACACGGACAGCAGCATGCTGTCGCCCGCGCCGTGGTTCAAGGATCACATGTAGTTCAGGAAGGTCAACTTCGAGATTTTGGCGGTGACGCTGTAGGTGGCTTCGAGCTGGGTCTCGAGCGCAGACATGCGGGAGGCTGCCTCGTATTGGTCCACCCCCTCAAGAGCGAGGATCCGGCTGTTGTAGATCGACGTTTTGTCTTGTTGACGGGTCAGGGTCTCGTCCAGGAACTCGCGCTTTTTGCCGATGTCAGCCTGCTCGATGCCGAGCTTCTTGATCCCGCTGGCCATGGAGGCAATGGCCTCCGCCATCCATGCATTGTACCCTTCGGCATTGTCGATGTCGGCCGGGTCGAGACCTGCGATCATCGAGACGCCTTTGAGGATTTCGGTGAAGGCCGGATCATTCGCCTGGACACCGTACTCCATGGTGTAGTCTTCGGCGATGACCGCAGTGATCCGCGCATTGTCATTGCCGGCCCCGTCATTCAGCGGAGTTCCCTTGAAGAACGTGCCCTCGAAGTTTTGCGCAGGGGTTGCCGCGTTCGAGCTGTCGAAGATCGCATCCAACTCTGCGATCTTGGCCGCGGCATCAGCTGCATCCGCGATGTTGGTTCCCACAATGCCTTCCACGACATCCTGCGGCGAGTAGCCGGTAGCGTTGTTGGTGGTGGCATAGGGCGTCATCGGAGTCGTGTTCGCATTGATACCGGCGAAGAGGTACTCGCCGTTGTAATTGACATTCAGGTGCGAAATCAGAGCGTCCAGGGTTGCCTTGGCTTCTGCTTGCAGAGCTTCGACGGTCGGCGCCGGAGACGCCGAGTTCGAAACCGCGAGGTTCATGAGGTCCTGAGCTTCATTGCGGAAGTCATCCATGGTGGTGTCGAGAAGCTCGAGCTTGGTGTCGAGGATCTTGTTTCCATCGATCAAGCGGTCGTTCTTGTCCATGGCGTTGCGAAGAGCGATCGACTGGCCGGATTTCATGCCCAGATCGCGTGCGACATCCGCTTTGAATCCGGTGGCAAGTTCGGTTCCGACTATCTCAAGCTCAGAACGGTTGCGCTCAACTAAACGACGTCCAAGGATATTCGAGTGAAGTGTTGAAAGGCTGTAGATCATGGTGAACTCCTCAGACCATAGCAATCAAGCTGTCCATCATCTCGGACACGCTTTTCATGATTTTCGAATTTGCTGCATAGCTCTGCTCAATCAGCAGCAGCGTCTGCAACTCGTCGTCGATGTTGACGCCCTGCACGCCAAGTCGAGTTGCCTCAATGGCCTCCGCGGATGTCTGCGAAACGGTGTAGGCATCCTCTGCGGAGGTGCGTTCCGTCTGCTGGGCCGCCACCAGGTTGGAGGCATAGGTCTTCAGACTCACGTTGTCCGGCAACTGAGTGTCTGAGGAGAACGACATGGGCTCATTGAGCCCGCTGATGAAGGCCTCGATCATAGTCGAGTCCCCTGACGCCCCCTCGCTGGTGGCTCCGATACCATCACGCATGCGGTACACGGCGCCGCCCTGCTCGGGGTCCACCAACTCGTTGACCTTGATGCGCGAGGCGAGCCCCTCAAGGTTTGCAGGATCATACTCGGCACCGGTGGTGCCATCGACGAAGATGCCGGCATCACCCGAGGCTCGGCTTGGATCGTTCGCCTCGAAGGACTGAATGAGGCCTTGTGCCATCTCATCGAGCTGACGCTGGAACTTTGGCATGACCTCCTGCTTGAGGGTCATGAGCCCTCCCAGGCTCCCGTTCTCGAAGCCCCGCGCTCCGGTGGCGCCAGGCGTGATCTCCTGGTCACCAGCCATCATGACACCTGTGTCAGCGTTGAAGGTGACGGTGTTCACGCTGTCGCCCTCTACAAGAGGGGAGCCGCCTCCGGTATAGACGCTGGTGCGGCCATCCGCCCCACGGGTGGTCTTGATATCCACCATGCCCGAAATGGAGTCGACGAGCTTGTCCATCTGGTCGAGCGCCTCGGTCGAGTCGAGAGTGCCTGGTTCCAGCTTGAGGATGTTCTGATTGAGCTCCGCCAGGTCATGCATCATCTCGTTGAGGTCGCTGACCTCATAGCGGATCTCGAGATCGATCTCGTTGCGCACCTGTGCCAGCATGTCCGACGTGGACCGAATGTTGTACGCGATATCCTTGGCAGAGTTGACCGCGGCGCCGAGGACGCTGGTGTCGCCCGGGTTGTTGGCAAGCGTGAGCAGGTCCTCTTCGAAGTCACCCAAGACGGATGCCGGACTCTGTTCGTCGTTGGGTTGGCCAAGAAATGCCGTGTAGTCGTCGATGCCTTCCGCAATTGTCCTCTCGCGCTCCATCTTGGACGCTTCGGAGCGATACATGCGGTTGATCGACTCGTTCACCTCGCGATTGATCTCGCTGACAAAGACGCCGCCGCTGTAGGGCGTGCGCGTCGTGAAGGATACGGTCTTGCGAACGTATCCTTCGGTGTTGGCATTGGCGATGTTGCGAGCGGTCGTCTCGGACCACTTGCTGGTCGCGCTCAGGCCGCTAGAACTGGTGAAAAGTGCTGAAACAAGGCTCATGAATGAATTCTCCTGAATGCGGGAGACGCGTCAGCGCCTCCCGCCGCGGGTTATCGCTTGATGCTCGTGGTTTCCTGCAGCATCTCGTCCGCCGTGGTTATGATCTTGGCGTTCGAGGAGTAGGCGCGCTGCGTCTGAATGAGGTCTGTGAGTTCGGTCGCGATGTCCACGTTCGAACGTTCCAGGGCGTTGGAGACGACCGTACCGGCGCTACCGGTTCCGGCTTCCAGCAGGGTCATGGTGCCGGAGTCCCGCGACAGCGAGAAGGAGTTGCCGTCGACTGCGGACAATCCGTTTTCGTTCTGCACATCGGCAAGCGGAATCTGGTACAGAGCCTTGCGGGTGCCGTTGTCGAAGATGCCGGTCACGTCGCCGTTTTCACTGATCTCGGTGCGTACAAGGCTGCCGGCTGTCGAACCATCGACCGTGGTCTCAGGAGGCGTGTAGTCGCCAGCGAACTGGGTCATTCCGTCCGAAGTACCCGGGGTGCCGATATCGACGCTCACAGTAGACGGGGTACTCCCGTTATTGACGTCGATCGTGGCCTGGCCCGTTGCGGTGTCGAAGGCGAAGGTTGCCGGCGCGGTAGCCAAAGAGGTCACGTTGCTGTAGCTGGCGATGCCACCGGCATTGGAGCCACTGTCATCGAAGGTCACGTCGACCGTGCCATAGGCGTTTCCGTCGGCATCGGAGATTTGCATAGTCCAGACGTTTTCGGTCGAGGTCGGCTGCCAGGAGAAGACCATCTTCCCCTTGTCCCCGAGCGGCGAATACACGTCGGCGGAATGCGTGAAGGGCGAGCCCGGAGTGGCAAGTCCGGTGGCTTGCGAGGGCATGTTGCCAGACACCGAAATGCTGGTGGTCGCCGAACTCTGCATCCCGACCTCGTTCACGTTGACCGCTTCCATGTCGGCGAACGAATTGCGGTCCACGACCCCGATGCTGTCGCCAGCCGTGTCGTACTTGTAGCCGTGGAGGTAGTAGCCGGCAGAGTTCACCAGGTAGCCGTTTTCATCGGGAGAGAACTCCCCTGCCCGGGTCAGCATGTAGTTCGCTTCATTCGGATCGTTCGGCGTCTTTGCCACCACGAACATGCCCTCTCCCGAGATGTAGAGGTCCGTTGCGTTGCTGGTAGATTGGAAACTGCCCTGCGTGGAAACTTCAGTTCCTTCGACCCCGCGCACGCCCTTCGGAGTACCCGCGCTGCCGGTCGCGGCAGTCGAGGTGACCATGGACACAAAGCTGCGCTTGTAGCCGACGGTGTTCGCGTTTGCGATGTTGCTCGAGATCGCGCTGACCTTGTTGCCGTTGGCCGTCAGGCCACTGATGCCTGTCTGCATGGCGCTACTGATTGTCATTCGAGAATTCACTCCTTGGGAATACTGATTTATCCCAACGAAGCTACACGATGGGGTTTATCCAGTGGTTAAGCCTATGTTCACCGAACATAGGAATCGTCGACTATTCATGCAAATCAGCGAAGAATGACAAAAGTAATCCTTCTATTCCTGGGGTCTTCAGGTGCGTCAGGCAAAAGTGGCTCCGTGTCGGCCTTGCCCTCAACGCGATCGATCTGGTCTCCAGAGATCCCCGCCTCGAGAACTGCCCGCCGGGCCGCATTCGCCCGATCCGTAGACAGCTCCCAGTTTCCGTATGTCTCCCCGCCAAAGGGGGTCGCATCCGTGTGGCCTGCGATCGCAATCCTGTTGGGGATGTCTTTCACCACCGAGCCGAAAACCGACATCATTCTGCGGGCCTCGTCCGTCAGCTCGCTCGAGCCCTTCCCGAACATCGAGTACTGGTTCTGCTCAACGAACTGGATGCGCAATCCATCGGTGACCTCGTCCACGAGGATTTGGTCGGCATATTCTCTGAAAATTGGTGAGACCTCTTTCAGGGCGGCAAGCTGGTCGGCCAGATCCTTGAAATCAGAGTCTTCTGTCACATCCATGCCGAGATCCTGGTCCGCCAGGTCTCTTGCCGCTCTCGCCTGAGCCAGAAGGCTTTGGTAGTCCTCTCGGCTGAGTTCCACCACGTCCCAGTAATCGAAGGGGGTGCTGGCAGTCTTTTCGGGCGGCGTTGCCACTTCTGGCGTTTGATCCTTCTCGTCCTGTGCCTGAATGTCTTCTCCTGAGGCCTTTCCGCCGTCAGAGATCGCAATGATGCCCGTCTCGACCTGCACCGCCTGAGTAGCGTCCTCCACCTCGTAGGGATTGAAGTACTCCGATATCCGATTGCGATCTTCTTCGTTGGTGGTGTTGACCAGCCACATCAGCAGGAAGAAGGCCATCATCGCGGTGACGAAGTCAGCATAGGCTACCTTCCACGAGCCATGCTCTACATTCCCGTGCGACCTGCGCCTTCTCTTTCGCCGTATGATCGTCGGCTGCTTATCCTCTCGCAAAGCCATCGGTCAGAGATCCATCCCGGTTTTCCTCGCGGCCTCTTGCGTGGCGCGCTCTACCTCCTCGAATGTCGGGCGAACGTCGGCGGAGATGACCTTCCGGCCGTACTCCGCGCAGATTTCAGGCTGATACTCGTTCAGAAACGCGACGATCGCAGTCTTGATCGCGATGTAGTAGGCAAGCTCCTGCTCGCCCCTCGCGCGGATGGCGTTGGCCAGGGGGCCAACCACGCCGTAGCTCAGCAGAACACCCAGGAACGTACCCACCAGGGCGCCGCCGATCAGCATACCGAGAACTTCCGGCGGTTGGTTGATCGAACCCATCGCCTTGATGACGCCCAAGACCGCGGCAACGATGCCCAGCGCCGGCAGGCTGTCCGCCATCACGTTCAACGCATTGGGAACACGGTTCAGGTCTTGTTCGATGGTCTCGATCTCCGTCTCGAGCAGGGCCTCCATCTCGTGGCTCTTCTTCGATCCCAGAAGAACCAGGCGGAAGTAATCTGCGATGAAGCGGGCATTCCGAGGGTTTTTGCTGACGAAGGCGAAACTCTTGAAGAACTTGCTCTCTGTTGGGTTGTCGAGGTCATTCTCTAACTTGCGCAGGTCTCTCTTCCCGATCCTGAAAAGCATGTAGAGCAGAGAGAAGAGCTCGAGGTATTCCTCCTTCGAGTGCGGCCTCCCTCTGAGGACCGCGCGGCAACTTTTCAGAGTGTCCTTGATCACGCCGCGCGGGTTGGCGATGACAAAGGCACCGACTGCAGCCCCACAGATGATCAGCACCTCGTAGGGCTGCCACAGAACCCAGAGATTGCCGCCCATTGCCGCGAAGCCACCCAGGACGCTTCCGAAGACGACGATGAAACCCAGAAGTGCGATCATGACCAGTTTGCCTCTTTGCCTAGGAGGCAGGTGATGGTCGGGCCTTAAGATGGGGTTTTCCGGGGCCATCCTGGATGCAGGCGGCTAACAGGTGTCCTGGATTTGTCATCTTCGCACTACACAAATAGGGCATAGGCAGTGCGAAGATGACAGACACTGAAGAGACCATGGGTCCCGATATCTTCAGTGGGACGTCGAATTCAGAGTTTCGTCGACATCCCGAATGGCCCCTTCCGCCCGCGCGATCCTGCTCTGCGCGTTTTCCAGCTTGAGAGGCTCGAGGGGAGCGGCGGTATAGTGCAACCCGCTAGCAATACTCTTGAACGCTTCGGTCTCGAAGATGTCCGGATAGGCCTCCAGCACGGATTGGATGGTTTCAGGATCGCCGGCACGGTGAGCGGCCAATAGGAGCTGGGCAGCATCCCGCTTCGTGACCTCATCGGAAAATTCAGAGCGAAGCTTATTCAAGGCGTCCCTCACCCCGGGCCAGTCAGCTTTGGTGGCGTAGGCATCGGCCCGCATGCGCAGGATCTTGGCCGTCGGTTCCTTGGGCTCGACCCGCAGCAGCGCGTCATCTTCTCCGGTGTTGTTGAAGGCCTCGATCTGCAGCGCCTGCGCCTTATTGACGATATCCAGGTCATCGCTGGCAAGTGGCTGCTGCAAGACAGGCAGGGCAGCTGCATACTGGGCACCAGCAATCAGTGCCTCAGCCTGGTGGAGTTTTGCCTTTAGGATGTCAGCAGGCTCCACCGCCAAGACCTCGAGTTCGTCGGCGAGCTCCAGATAGTCTGCGATCTCCCCGTACTCCACCGCGGCAAGACTGGTAGCCCCACTGTCCATGAGCGTTTCCGCGTACATCGAATGGGCAGTATGGAAGCCCGGCGCATACCGATAGGCTTCTACGAGCTTGATGTGTGAGGCAGCGAATTCCCCAAGTGAGACCTCTCCACTGAGGCCCTTTTCGTAGAGCTCCATGAAGACGTCTCGTGCGGTTACGGCATTTTCCTTGGCCGCCTCGCTCTCCGGGAACGCGCGGAATACCTTGGCGAGTGCCAGGAGTGCTTCTACTGGCTTGTGGAGTTCCATCGAGACATTGAAGAGGTCCAGCAGGGCCTGCACCTCCAAGTCGTCCCCTTTCCAGCCCAGCGCGTTGTCCATGAGAAATGTTTCTGCGTCCTCAAGCGGCATGGCTCCGGTACGAAGACCAATCTGAACGATCCCCAGGCGTGCGCGCTGGGCGTAGATATCGGCTCCGTTGGAAGCCAACCGGTAGGCGTCGAATGCATCGAGGTCGCGGCCGATCTTCTCTGCTGCGAGACCGATGAGGAAGTTGTAGGCGGCGGTCTCCTTGAGCTTCGGGTAGTCGTCAAAGTATTCACCGACCTCCTTGGCCAGCGTCCACTGCCCGGTCTCGATCGCCCCCTCGAGGATGAGTTTCAGGAAGGCCTCCTTATGGGACGCAGGCTGATTATCGAGATAGGTAAATGCACCCGCGAGGAAAGGCTCGGAGGCCTCGAATTCACTGCGGGTCAGATGCCGGATGGCATTCCAGTAAGAGTAGCCCGCCCATTCGGCATAGCGGGCATCGTCGAGCAAACGATACTCAGGCTCTCCCTCCCCTGAGGCAGCTTTGAGACCATCGCGTACCACGTCGAGCTCGAGGGCCGTGTCTCTGGGCAGGGCATCTCGTTCGATATCTGCCACAACTGAATGGCCCTCAGGCACCAGCAGGTGAGCAAGCTGAAACTCGCCAAGTCGGAGACGGGCGCTGAGGGTTTCGAAGATGTTCCCGGACTTGGCCGTCAGGTCCCCAAGCAGACGGGCCCGGTCCTCAGTGTAGTTCTCGGCGGAGTAGCGGGTGAGTGCCAAGTCGGGCGGCATCTGCAGTTTTTCAGGTTCGGGCTCCACGACGTCTTCTGAAGACAAGCCGTCAGCGGCATCAACATCTACAGGCGGAACGGGTGCATCACCAGCATGGGAAGCATCCTGTGGCTCGCTGGAGGAGGTAACTTCCGCATCGACAGGAGCTGGTTCCTCTACCCCTTCCGACAGATGAGATTGGCTGCTCGGCGGCAGCTCAGCGTTTTCAGAGTCTGCGGACAATGTTCCCGACTGAGGGGCCTCCGGCTGGGGACCTGAACTTTCCGCAGTCAGCAAAGCCTGTAGGTTGTCCGGCCGATGGATCGGCTTTGGCGTGAGCATCGTGAACAGCCCTTCGGGACGGAGAACCGGGCGGGGACTGTCGGCTGGCGGCGTGGCGTTTGCGAGAGCTGTCGTCAGAAGCAGGATCGCAGCCGCGGTAGGGTAAGGCTTGATGTTCAACATGTCTCAAAGAATAGATTGCTTGCGGCAGTATGCGCGGAACCTTTGATATTGTAAACTATTCTTGCTGAAAAATATAAGAGTGTTTAACCCTTGGGCTGTAGGGTAGAGCTTAAAGGAGAGTTTTATGGACAACAGCTCATACGTCGCCCTTTCCGGGCAGATGGCGCTCCGCCGGCAGCTTTCAGTGGTCGCCAACAACATGGCAAACGCCAACACGGCCGGCTACAAGGGCGAGCATGCGCGCTTCGAGGAGTATCTGCACAAGCAGGGCCCGGGCAAAGACAAGGTTTCGTTCGTCATAGACCAGGCGAGCTATCTTGATACCCGGCAAGGTGGGCTCACCCAGACGGGCAACCCGCTCGACATCGCCCTGCAAGGCGAAGGTTGGCTCGCATATGAAGGCCAGGGTGGTCAGACGTTGTTTGGCCGAGATGGCCGAATGACGATCAGTGCGCAGGGTGATCTGGTCACCGTGAGTGGCAACCGCGTCCTCGACGAGGGCGGTGCGCCGATCTCCATTCCACAGGGTTCCGGGCAACTGTCGATCTCCAGTGATGGCGTGGTCTCGGGACAGGATGGCACTCAGATCGCGACCGTGGGTGTTTTCAGAGTCGATGACATCCAGGGCTACGATCGCCTGGGGAACGGGATGTTCGCGGCTCCAGAGGAGTTGGGCGAGGCAGCCCTCCTGCCCGAGGAGACTACGCGGCTCGCGCAAGGCTTCGTGGAGGAATCCAACGTCCAGCCGATCGTGGAGATGACCAAGCTCATGGAAGTCCAGAAAGCCTACGAGCGGTCGTCAAAACTCTCTGAAAATGTAGACGACCTGAGGAAGCGCACACTGCAAACCCTCGGACAGAAACCCTAAGAACCACATAGATAGAGAAATTTCATGAAAGCACTCAGTATCGCAGCAACGGGCATGCAGGCCCAGCAGTTCAACGTCGAGGTCACCTCGAACAACATCGCCAACATGAACACCACCGGCTTCAAGACGCGCCGGGCAGAGTTCCAGGACCTGATGTACCAAAGCCAGGACCGTTCCGGCTCTCTGACATCCAACTCGGGTACCATCAGGCCGGTCGGCGTCGATGTGGGCCTGGGCGTGCGCGCAGCTGGGGTGACCCGTATCGGGACCCAAGGCAGCCTTGCCAACACGGACAACAAACTGGACCTGGCGATCGATGGTCAGGGGCTCTTCCAGGTCAATATGCCGGATGGCACGACAGCCTACACCCGGGCCGGCGCCTTCCAGCTCTCCCCCGAGGGCATGATCGTCACCAACGAAGGGCACGAGGTCGCCCCGGGCATCGCAGTGCCGGAGAACACCGTGGACATCGAGATCAACCAGCAGGGTGTCGTGATGGCCTACGTCGGCAATGACACTGAGCCCCAGGAACTCGGGCAGCTCACGATCGCGACCTTCACCAATGAAGCCGGCCTGAAAGCGCTGGGCGGAAACCTTCTGCAGGAAACTCCCGCCTCCGGCGCAGCGATCAATGGCGAACCCGGGGAGCCTGGATTTGGACGCCTGATGCAGGGATACGTCGAGCAATCCAACGTTTCTACCATTCAGGAGATCACCAAGCTCATCAGCGCCCAGCGCGCCTACGAGATGAACTCGAAGGTGGTCGAGACGGCCGACCAGATGATGTCGACCTCCTCGAACATGCGCTGATCGTGATGAGCTGGATCGCTCGCATATTCGCCGGAGCCATCTGTGCGCTTGGAACGGTCGCCCCCGCGGCGGCCGTGACAGTGACCGAGCTCGTGGAAGAGCGCGCCATGGAGCAGACCGGGCGCGACATCCCTGCAGGCGCGAGATACTCGGTGCGACTGGCTGGCAGCGAAGACGCCGACGCAGTGGTGATCAACGACTGGTGGCTCGATCCGATCTCGGGTCAGTTCCTGGCCAACGTCGTCATGGAGAGTGGAGTCGTCCAGAGGGTTGGCGGCGTGGTCATCGTCACCATGGATGTTCCGGTGCCCACGCACAGGATTGCCGCGGGCGAAATCCTCTCCGAAGGCGATCTCGAGATCAGAAGCCTGCCCAGCGGGCGCGTGGGCTCCTATGCTGTTCTGGACAGGAACGATCTCATCGGCATGCAGGTACAGAGAGTTCTCATGCGCGGACGCCCGGTCCAGAAGCAATCCATCTCTCCGCCCATCATCATCGACCGGGGCGAGATCGTGACCATCAGCTACGAAAATGATGGCCTCGCACTGACTGCAAAGGGAAAGGCCCTGGCGTCCGGCTACAAGGGGCAGGACATCCGCGTCGTTAACCTTGTGAGCAACAAGACGCTGGTAGGGGTGGCCTCACAAGAAGGATTAGTTGAGGTCATTCGTTGAAACATTTCAGGATTTCCACCGCTGCCACTCTGGCAGCGCTTACTCTCTCGGCGTGCGGACTGCAGGACGTCGGCCGCGAGCCCAAGTTTTCTGACATCTCGGTCCAGGAGGATACCTTCCCTGAGGCTAGTCACATTTCGGTGCCAATGCCGGAGCCAGATGGTCCCGTGCGGGAACTCCAGCGCGCTGAAAGCACCTCGCTCTGGGCATCAGCGGGATCGGAGTCATTTTTTCAGGATCAGCGGGCATCGAAAGTCGGGGACATCCTGACCGTCAACATCGAGATCAAGGATGAAGCTTCCCTCTCCAATGAGAGCGAGGTCGGAAGATCATCGGAAAGCCAGGTCGGCTTCCCTACGTTCTTTGGCTATGGCGGCAAGCTCGCGGAAGTTCTGCCTGGTGTCGGCGCTGAAGACCTGCCCATGGGAAGCCCTGTGGTCGATCTGGGCTCAAGTTCCAGCAGCCAGGGGTCGGGTTCGGTGGATCGCAATGAGAAGATCTCGCTCAAGGTCGCTGCAATGGTGATCGACAAGCTGCCCAACGGCAATCTCGTCATCGCCGGCCGGCAGGAGGTTCGCGTTAACTATGAGCTTCGGGAGCTTCGAGTTGCCGGGCTGGTTCGCAAGGAAGACATCAGCGGCGACAATACAATCGCCTACGACAAGATCGCCGAAGCCCGGATAGCCTACGGTGGCCGCGGCTCGATCGCCCGGGCACAGCGCGCTCCCTATGGACAGCAGGTGATGGACATCGTGCTCCCCTACTAAGGGGACAAAGCCAAAAAAATCTATGAAATCGGAATGTTCAACCCGGCAGGCAACTGTCGGGTTGAATTCTTCTTTAACAATCCAACCTATGTGCCTGACCAAAGGCTTGAGATAATGAAGAAGACACTAGCAGTTCTACTGGGCACCGTATTGACGTTCACCGGCGTAGGCTTCGGCACGGGGAAGGTTTTCCTGGCTACGGAGGCCAAGGCTGATGTCGTTGACCATGACGGGGCGACTTCGGCTGAAGATCATGGCGGAGGCCACGGAGGTGGACATGGGGAAACCGAGGCAGCGAAGGACGTTGTAATCGAAGTCGGCCGCGTGATGGTTCCGATCTATAAAGCTCGTACGATCACCTACGTGATTGCCCAGGTGGGCGTTTCCATGCCGGACAACGACGAAGCCTCATTCCTGCGCAGTGAAGCCGGCGCGACCGAAATCCGGAACGACATCATTGGCGCAATGATGCAGCTTGAGAAATCTCCCATTCTCAATGGGCCGTCGATCGACAGTGAGAAGCTTTCAGAACACGTCTTGTCGAGCCTCGAGGATGACTACTCCGGCATCAAGGATGTGCTCTTCCTGAGCCTGACGAAGACTGAGACCTCACGAGGCTGACGCTATCGGGCTTGGGACCCGCCGGTCTATTCAAGGGCGACACGCAGCTCGTCGGGCATGCTTCCCAGTTCCCCTCTGTAGACATAGTCACACGACACTTGGTAGAGGTCCCATAGCCGACAGGCCCATTCCGGTTTCAATGCTTTCTGGCCGGCTTCGATCTTGATGTAGCTGGAGCGATCGATCCCAATGGCATCGGCGATCTCGGATTTGCTCAGGTTGAGGGCGCCACGAAGACGCTGAAGCCTCACAGCGACATGACGAGGGTCCGCGGGTGATGATCCTGCTGCATAGGACTTCCTTTCTGCGAGAGCTTCGTCGATGAACTGGTCGACAGGCTGCCCGAAGTATCCCGCGAGAGCGATCGCGTTCTCAACACTGGTGCTCGACAGCGACCGGGATATGAGCTTGTTTATGATGTCTCTGGAGATGCCGGTTTCCTGAACGATGTGAGTGATAGTGGCACCGGTCTGCTCCTTGCGCCAAACAAATGCGTCTCGAAAGTCACCTGGGCTGAACTTCATCACCGTCTCCTTACACGCAATCTCCTTAGCATATTCTCGGGCTGCGTGAAGGCGTGCACTGAGAGGAGCAGCGAAGGGGCGCGATCTGGCAAGACGGCATCCTTGATCCAGCCAGCACGGATCGCCGCTATGCTGGTGCAGGTCTCACACATCCAGGCGCTCGTGGCTTGGTAATGCTCCGGTATGCGAACGGCATTACCGGTAGTGTGTCGTGCATAGCAAGGCAGAACATTGGCCCTTCCAGAATATAGCCAAAGTTGGATCTTCCTACCGCTTTCTTTACGTCCGCTCGGGACGCGCCCCGAAAACTACTATTGAGGAGGAACGTTGAGATCGCCCCCCAGAGCTCAGCGGAGATATCATCGAATATCGAGGGGGTGATCGCCTTACCACCATCACCCGAAGAAGATCAGAAACGCGAATAGTGCCAGTAGCGCAATACAAATCACAATAACACCGACAGCAATATTTCTCAGCGACCTCTCGATTGCGACCTGTATATTTGCGATCGTCGCGACTATCCTCTCAAGATCGAAATGAGTTGCCGAAACGGCGTTCATAGAGTCTGGATTGAGGGATGCGGCCGACGAATCCTTATCACGGCAGTTGGCAATTTCTTCATTTGAATTGTTTCGTTTGGGAAATCCCAGAGGAAATCCGGACAACTCGATGACAGCCTCAATTGTCGTGATGGACCGCGCCCCGTAAAGTTTTCGATAGCAGTCTAACACCGGACTGAATTTCCTGTCATGAGGCATTACATAGACTATCCTATCCCCTATAGATTCATAGAAGAATGGATACTTATAGAAAGCCCCGAGAATTGTGACATTAATACCCCCCTCAGAGACTTCATTCAAAATTCTCAAAATCCTTTCGTACTCGGCGTCTGGCAGATGAACCTCGATAAAGTATTTACCCCGAAAGACTTCGAACCGGGATGGTTCACAATGTTCACCGCCTCGCCAAATGTACAGGTCCCCTGACGCCTCATGATCGAGGCAGTCGAGTGTAAAAATCTTATCAAAGTCGCATTGAATAGATGCCTTCAAATAATCGTCACCTGTTACTTTAGGGCTTGAGTAGAATACAGAATCCTCTTGGTAATCTGTCCCCACTTCCTCTTGGTAATCTGTCCCCACTTCCCCTTCCTCATCGTACTCAAACTGGCCAGGAATAGCGTCCGGAATCTCTGCCTCACTAACCAGATTACCGCCTGAATAGATCATCATTCCGGAGATATGTTGTCGTATCGGCTGGGCCATTTCCGACTTCCGGAACCTAACAGCTTGGTCAACTGACACCCTTGATGTGCGGCGAAAACCTGTCGCGCTGAACCTCAGTGAGGTTTTTTCGTTCTCTTTAAATTCTCGTGTCTCTCCGCCCTTCTTTGACGAGTAGAATACACTAAGCGTGTCATTCTCATCGGAGAAGGAGTATTCTTCATCGATTTGCTTCATGAGCCGTAACCCCCGTCTAGCATCTATCACCAGCCCCCTCTTTTTCGGAGTCGCAGACCTGCACACTCGAGGTCAGGCGTGGGTCAGCTAAACACTTCCAACACAACCTGTCGACAAGGGGACATGTCAGGCCGTGACGAAGAGCTAGGCCTAGCGGAGCTTGGCAATGGCGCAGCCAAGCTCCGCTTCGATCTCACACTGCTCGGAAGCCCTCTCGGGATGAACGTCCGTCTGGTTGGACAAGACACAGGCAAGCGAAGGGCAGGTTCGAGCTGACATCTGCCGAAGACACATACTTTGTGCAGCCTGGGCCTTACATAGCTCTAGACGACGCCCCAAACCTCGCTTGAGCCCACCATCTTGCCGTTTCCAAGAATGAGTTGAGAGGTGCCGTTCGCATAGCTGACGCCTTCGACCTGGGCCATGACGCGCGGATCATACGTAATGGCTTTGCCCTCTTCGTCGGCTGCATCGATGGCAAATGAGTAGACCCCATCCTCGACTGGGTTTCCCTCGTCGTCATTGCCGTCCCAGTCCAGGGTAGTTTCCACGTCTGCTCCCACAGCTCCCATCTCCAGGGTCCGGACAACCGTGCCTTCAGCATCGGTGATGACCACCTTTGCATCGCTTGATGCGCTGGCGAGGGTAAACTGCGCATCCGCCGGCTGACCCTCATCCACTTGGAAGGTATCGTCCGTGATCTCTACCGTACGATCGATGAGGCTCACGTCCGAAAGCGACGAGCTTGCGCTGAGCTTGGCGACGATGTTCTCGAGGTGATCGTTCGACTTCACGCTCTGTTCGACTTGAGAGAGCTGGGCAATCTGCGAGACGAACTCAGTGCTATCCTGCGGTGCCAGCGGATCCTGATTTTCCAGCTGCGCAGTCAGCAAGGTGAGGAAGTTCTCGAAGTCTGCGCCCAGCTGACTGAGAGCCTCGTTCGATGAAGAGCTCGACGTGGTGGTGGTTTGCGTGGTGGTGGCTGTGGTTACGGCGTCCATGTGTCAGGTCCTGATGTCGATGGTGTTGGATGAAATGATCGAAGCGTGCTCGCGGGGGCTGTCGGCATTTTCAGAGTCTTCTGCGCCGAAGCGATTGCCTTCCGCGTCTCCGCCCTGTCCTCCGCCGGGCTCACGCTCCGCGAACTCAAGATCGTCACTGGAGATCTCAAACCCCTTGCTTTGCAGGAGCTCGTGCAGTTGGGACTTGTCGGCTTTAAGCATATCGAGAACCACCGGATTTTCTGCCCGGATGACAGCACGCATCTTGCCGGACGCATCCGCTTCCACATCGACCTCGATCTCCCCAAGGCCCCGCGGCGCGAGTTCGACCTTGATGTGGTTCTGCGTGAACTGAGCCGACCGCATCTGATTGACGATGACACTCGAGAAGCGCGCAGCTTGGGCACTCTGAATGTTGGCTGCATTGGCATCTGAACTTCGGGCTTGAGCCGCCTTCTGCAGCAGGCTTTCAAACTCGTCCTGCGTGAGCGGACTCCCATTGGCAGTGCTCCCCATCGAATTCAGAATGTCCAAGCGGTGCGGCAGCTGGTCGAGCGATTTGATCGAGGTGGCATCCCCTCCAGAGGTGGCGCTCAGCAGCACCTTTCCCGCTGTGCCAGCATCCTTGGCCGCATTCATGAGCGCCATGGCCTTGATCCGAGCCTCATCACTATGATCCAGGCCAGTCATGGCAAGAGGCGTAGCCTCACTCCTTATCGAAGATGCTGCCGCCTGATCGCCACTCAGGAGTGAGAACGCGGAGGTCACCGAGTTTCCCGCGCCAGACTGCGGCAGCGGCCGAGAAGCACCGGCCAGCTGCGCCATCCCTTTTGTCAGCCGACTGTCGCCGGAAAACACGGACGCCAGGATCGCGAGCTTGTACTCGTCGGACTCGACCTCCTCTAGCTTGGCCTTCAGAAGCTCCAGTGACGCGGAGAAATTCTCAAGAAAGCCGGTTCCATTTTCATCGTCAAACTTGGCCATGAGCAAGCCGAGGACATTCCCCAGATCGGCATCGCTCAGATCACTCAGCCCGAGTTCCTCAAGTGCAGAGGCGTCCAAGCTCTCGCCGGACGCCTGCAGGTCCGAGAGCTTCGCCATGAGCTTTTCATAGGCCCGGACTGCGTTACTCAGGTTCCTGCCTTGTATGGCGCTGGCGGTGGCGGCCTCGTCGGCAGTCTTGCCAGGGACAGCGTTTTTGACCTTGCCCAGCGCACCTTCGAGCTCTTCGATGATCTCAGTGAGGTCTTCGACCGGGTCCTGCTCCTCCACAGAACCATCTTGGCTTGCCTGCGTACGCTGGGCCTCTTCCGCAGTCACAGCCTTCTTGCTCTCCTGCGCTGGGCGTGAAGAGGTTCCTGCCTTCTCAGCCAGGCTCGCAAACGAAGCCGAGCCCACATCTGAAGTCGAGCCCTGCTCCTTGGGCAAGGACTTTTTGGCCTTACCTGAGGCCGCAATGGTTTGAAGGATATCCATCCGGAAGATTTCTCTTAATTAAACCTTGCCGGGATAGTATCAGCGAAAGCTTTCTCAGTTTCAAAGAACAGGAGCCAAAATCCATGAACTTCGAGGAGTTCTCGCCTGAAGCCGCGCTTCGAGGGTGTTCCACCTTCGAGAACCTCAGCCGCGAAGCGTTGCAGGACATCGCGACCGGCATTGAGCTCATCGAGCTCAATGACGACGAATACCTCTTCCTTCAGGGTAATTCGGATGAATTCCTGTACCAGGTCATGTCAGGTGAGATCGAGTTGGTCCGAAGTGAGGTGTTTGCCAGCCAGGATCACGTCGGCATCTATGGCGCCGGCGATCTCGTCGGGGTTGATGTTCATCTACTCAGTGATCCCACTCCCGTTCACTTCATCAGCGCAAAAGCCAAGGGGAGCGCTCGGGTCATGAGGGTCCCTGCCCGGCTGCTGGATCACCTTGGTCGGGAACACCCCGAGGAATATGATCGCTTGCGCCGAAGAGCGCTGGTGCAAAGCCTTGAGCACGCGCCAACCAACAACTTCGTGGAAGCCCTGATCGAGGTGTCATCAGACCTCAAGTCTGCGACGTGTCCGACATTCACCGATGGGCAGATGCTCTTTGAGCAAGGAGATACTGCAGACTACGTCTATCTGCTCCTCAGTGGTTCGGTCCGCATCGAGAAGTCGGCCGCCGATGGAAGCCAGCAAATGGTTGCGCGCCTTCGCCCGGGTCAACTCTTTGGAGAGGCGGGCCTCAGTTCAGGGGCAACGCGGCGGGCAAGTGCGGTTGCGGAGGGCGCATCCTACCTGCTCAAGCTGAGCGTGAACCAGTTCCGGCTGCTGATGGATGGCAACCCGTCGCTCCGGAAGGCGTTGGAAGAGCAGAACAGGCTCTATAGCTCCCAGCATTCGAAATACCACATGCCAGCCTTCATCCAGCACATGAAGATGTCCACTCGCCTGTCCCTGCTGACACTCATGACCGTGCTTTCGGTGCTCTGGGCGACCTTCGGCATCAGCATGTCCTACATCGAGGATGCGATGATCTCGACGCAGCAAGGCGTGGTGCAACGTCAGGCGGCCGACATTCGATCGAACATTGTGTCCCTCATCGAGAGGACAGATGCGGCCTCCTACTCTCTGAAAACTTATGCGCTCAAGCAGCACGAAGAAGATCCTGAAAATCTCACCAGCAGTTCATTCCGCAACCTGGAGGTCTACTACGTCCATGGCGAGTCCCCGGAACTCCCTCAGGTGCCTAAAGCCGCAGAGAAGGTTGTGCGCGAGCTGCTCGAGGCGGCGTTCACAGGCCAGGAGATTGCGGATGGTTTCGTGAAGAGGCGGCTTGGAAATGACGCGATCGCATATTTCAGAGTGGAGCCCGTGCAAGCCCCGGATCAGAAGACTCTGGGGTATATTCTCAGTGGCCTCTACCCCGAGGAGTACAATGAGGAACACGCGGTGGTGCTGTCTCCCGGGGAAGACAAGGAGCTCCCCGACTTTGCCGGCCAGGTGTCAGACCTGCGCTCCGCAGTCGATGGCGTGGCTGACGCGAATGACACACGATATTCGGTGTCGAAATCGAGCGTCGCCGAGAGTGGCCTACGCCTTGAAATCTTCTCCTGGGAGCCACTCACCGAACAGGAACGCATTCTGGCCGACCTTAGCTTTTGGGGCGTGGTTGCAATCATGGTGTGCTCGGTCATCGCGGCCTTCATCACGTTGGCACTGTCGTCATGGACGCTGCAACCAATTCACCACCTGTCTCACGCGCTCCGTAGACTTTCGGAAGGTCAACGCGGAATTGTCGTGCCCTTCGCCTCTCGTCGGAATGAGGTCGGGAATCTCGCCGGCGCGATCCACCAACTGCAGACCACGATCCAATATCAGGAGCGCATCGTTGCCGAGCAGATGAAGGAACAGCAGGTCAAAGTTCACCGCCAGGAAGAGAACCGGCGCGCGATCGCAGCCTTCAGAGTAAGGTTCGAGGATTTGATTGGCGAGCTGATCACATCGGTGAGCACCGTTTCCTCAGTCTCTGAAAAGCTCCTGTCGGGCTCGAAGAATGCAGCAGAGGGCACCAGCAACATCCTGCAGACCGCGCAGGAGACAAAGCGCAGTGTCGAGCAGGTAGAAAACCTGGCACGCGAGCTGAGGGCCGCAGCTCAGCAGATCGATACCCACACGGAGGCATCGGATCGCTCTCTGGCAGAAGCCAGCCGGAACATGGAAGACGCCAAGAGCACAATCCAGCAGCTCGGACATGTGGTCGACGAGGTGGGAACGATCGCGGAAACGATCAGCCGCATTGCGGATCAGACCCGAATTCTCGCATGGAATGCCAGGATCGAGGCTTCAAGAGCCGGCCGGGCCGGAAAGGGCTTCGGCGTCGTGGCGACGGAGGTGAGCAAGCTGGCCAACCAGACGTCAGATGCGACAGGAGATATCCGCCAGAAGGTAGAGAATATCGAGAGCGCCTCACAAGGCGTCGTCGCTGCCCTGACGTCGATCGACACCGTCATGAAGCGGATGCTGGACGAGCACGTAGAAATCCGGGGAGCTGTGGGAACACAGACTGAAGCCACCCGGCATATCGCCGAGGACGTGGTCCAGACCTCCAGGCAAACCCGCGAGGTTTCAGAGAGTTTGGGTGTGATCAGCCAGTTGGTGGCCGCCTCGCAACATGGCTCGGAAGAGTTGGCACGCAGCTCCGAGTTGCTCACAGGAAAAACAGAGGACTTCTACAAAAGAATAGAGGGCTTCCTGAAATCGGTTTCCGATTGACCTGTCCATGGGGCATGCAAAGAAAGCACGTTTTCTTCAGCAATCCGCCCGAGGGGGTTTGACTTCCGGCGCAGTGTTAAAATAGGATTAACCGTCTTTTACGGAGATCCTGATGCTCGATTTCGAAATGTGCGACTACTGCCGTATCCCGGCTGAAGACGCACAGCCGATACTTTTCAATTTCCTGTGCTACCTTGATGAGAGCATGGAGCCGTCTGAGCTCGAACGTGTTCTGTCGAAGGTGTCTGGTCCCGAAGAGAACTGCGCCAGCTTCATGGCGAGCAGTGACGAAGCACTCTTCGCGCTCGCGGTGGCTTTCCGTCAGGAAAACCGTGCGGCCCATCTGACGCTCATGTGGTTTCTCGCGTGCTGTGACTATGCGACCCCGGTCACCCAGCTCCTCGAGGGCCTGCGGGCTCTCAAGCACGTGTACCGTCACAGCGGCCGGCAACTGAAAACCAAGCTGTCGGCGGCGATCACGAGCTGGGAGGAAATCGCGGATGCCGAAGATCAGTACCCTCTCGACGATATCGAACTGATGCCTGCCTCCACCCATCTGATCTCGACGGAAATGATCGTCATCAAAGATGTCGGCGATCCCAACAGCAAGGACGGGCGCGAGATAAAACGGCGCTACGGGGCCATCATCGACAAGCCGCTGCCTCTCAAGGGCAATATCGGCGATGTCGCACAGGTTCATCAGCAGCTCTCGGAAAAATTCCCATGGGCCGCCAACGTCGTCGACAGCGTTTGCGGACAGCTGTCTCTCATGGCACGTGGTCGCGGCGAGAATACCCATGTGACCCTGCCGCCGATCCTGCTCGTGGGCAATCCAGGGTGCGGCAAGACACGCTTCCTTCGGGAGCTATGCGAGATGCTCACCGTCCCCTTCTCGATCATGGCCTGCGGCGGCACCAGCGACTCCGGTGGCTTTCTGCCTGTCGCCCGCGGCTGGGTGAACACACGCGTTGCCGGGCCCGTCCAAGCGATGCTCGAGAAGGAGTGCGCCAACCCTGCGCTGATCCTCGATGAGATCGACAAGGCCAGTGTGCACTCACAGAATGGCTCGCTAAGCGACTCCCTGCTGACGATGCTCAACGGCGATCAGAAGTACTACGACACCTGCCTGATGGCGAATGTGGACTTTGGCGGCATCAGCTTCCTGGCGACGGCGAACTCGATCGTCAACATGCCGGAGGCGTTGAAAGACCGCTTCATGATCGTCACCATGGACACTCCGTCGTCCGAGCACTTCGAGGTGATCTATGAGGGGCTGCGGTCCTCGGAAGCCCGGCGTCTCGGAGTGAGTGTCGATGACTTCCCCGAGCTCAATGAGATGGAAATCGAGGAACTCAAGGCAATGCTCGACTACCCCAAAGCCTCGATCCGCTCAGTCGAGCGCGCCTATCGCACACTGTCCGGCGACAAGGCACTCAAGGAACGGGTGGACAACGCGCAAGCCCACGTCAGCCGGAGCCTGCACCTCAGGGCCTGAGGAGACCTTTGTACAAGTCGGCTAAATTCTGACGAAACCCCTTGTTGGTATCCGGGAAGAAATACCCGGATACCAACACCATGAAGACATATCAGACATCCAACAGGTCAAAGGGGCGGCCATGCTCCATGCTCTGATCAACACGACCAACAACCTGCTCCTGCGCGCAAAGGCGGTTCCGGCAGGAAAGGTCTCCCAGGCGAAAAGCCTGAACCTGCCTGCCGATGAGCCAATTATTCTGGTTGGCTATTTCCACGATGCGCCGATCTTCATCTACGACAAGGAAGATGCCATCCTCGAGCTGCTGGAGCATGGCGTTCTGACCCCTGAGTTCGATGGCCCAAAAGCGGTCTTCATGCACCCCCATGTCGACGACACTGTGATTTCCCACACGACCATTTTCAATGGAGCCATCACGCCAGGCCGAGAGGGGTCCGTGCTCGCCATCTGATAGAATAGATCACACAGAATAAGCCGCTTTCACAGCCCGGACTCCCATGCGTCGATGTCTACAGGAGCTGATTAAGTAACTTCTCAGCCTCAATCCGACCGCGAATAGTAACCCGGTATAGCCATTGCACCTGTTTTCTCCGGTCTCCTTTATGTGCGTCCGCATATCCAAGCTCCACCAGGGAGTGCATATTTTTCACGCAACGCACGTCTTTGGGCACCGGCAACTCCATTGCCCTGGTCCATCCTGCTCCTCCGTATAGGCTGGATGCCTCGCTTGCCGCAAGGAGCGCGATCAGTGCCGTTTGTTGCTTGTCGTCCATGTTGTTCCAGGTTCATCAGCAGCGTGAAGCCCCGTCACTTTACACCAAGCCAGCCGTTAATCTTCTGAAAATCCGCCTCTGGTAGTTTTCTCTGGTCAAATTCAGAGGCGACCATGCTCTTCCACGGAGCGATCACAGGAGCACATAGTACAGACGAAGAAGGGCTTCTGGTCGACACCCGCCTTGGCGGCGACCTGATCTCGGGCGGCTTCTCAGAAGGCCGTCTCAAGGCATCCCCCAGTCACTTTCTGCACTGTGAATTCGCACCCGACCGGGTAGAGGGCTGTGACGACATCTTCGATGTCTACTCACCGGCGGCACCGACCAAGCTGGTAATCCCGAAAGTGAAGATCGTCGACAAGTTCGGCCTGTCACTTCCAATCATCGACGTCGGTTTTGCCTTCGAGTTCCCGCTGGCCAAGCCCGGGATCTCGCCCGAACAAATCTTGGATTGGGAGCGCAGCTCCGGCGTCCGGATTGCCGATGGCGTGGTCCTGCAATGGGTCTCGGATGAGAAGTACAGCGCCTGCCCTCTGGATCGCGAAACAAGCAGAGTTCTCAGACCCAGGTGAAAAAGGCCCCTGAAGACAAATGGTATCTTGCTCGGTCGGTGGCATCTCCCACGAAGACCGAAGAATTTTTGGAGAAGATTGATGGCAGCAAGCAGTTGGCCGAACGTTTCTGAGCACGGAGTTGAGCTTCTTCTGAAGCCCGACACGCGTCAGCTTTCTGAAGGCGAGAAGAAGAACAATCTCGCGATCGTCAGATCGACGAAGGAAGGGTTTGACAAGAACCTGGAGATCGCGCTCATTCACGAAGGCTTCGAAAAGATGTCTGCAGATGGGGTCCCTGTGTTCGTCGCCGAAGGAACCAAGGTCCGGCTGACCGCAAGCCTTCTGAAAAGGCTCTTCGGCAGCTTTGAAAAGTACGAGCTGAAATCTGCCGCAGACCAAGCTCGCATTCGCTACGATGGTGAGATCACCCCTTGGGTCGAGCCGGTCGCTGTCGAAGAGGTCAGCGGCTACGAAAAGCTTGTTCGCGAGGCGGCTGAGGGCAATCCTATCGAGGAACCGTCGCCAGCTGAAGAAGCCGCCGCGCCGGTGGAAAATACCCCTGACGATGCCATGGCGGCGACCGCCACGAACGCTGGTCACAAAGAGCTGGGAACGACAGTTAGCGAGCAGGCCCTGCCAGAGGGCTTCGTAGTGCAATTCGGCTCCTACCTTGTGCACGAGGGCGTGCCCAGAGAGGCTCGGGATGACTTCCTCGCAGCGGTAGTCGATATCACTGCTCAGTTCTCCTTTGCGCAGGCATTCGAAGGCAAGACCAAGTCTCCGCAGGACATCCGGCGTGACTACAAACCGCTGGCGACCAACAAGGAGCTGGCCAAGAGCCGGGTCGTCGACTGCGTCGTGCCTTTCGTAAGGCAGTTCCTGCAGAAGTCGGACGAACAGCGGCATGAGTACGTTGAGTTCGCCTCGGAGCATACCCAAGAGATGGACGCGTATATCGACGAGTTGACCGGTTTCATGGATGACTTCGTCAAGGTCGAAACCGCCAAGAACGTGGCGAGCACCTACGAGCGCAACCTGCGCATGACCGGTGCCCGGGCTATCAGCATCCTATCCACCATCGAGGACCAGGCGCAATTCAACCGCATCTCGCGTGAGTTTGCGGCAAAGGACGAAAGGCTCTCGGTTCTCAACAGTTCAGCCTACTCGAACTACAAGCTGCCGATCACCAAGGTGCGCAAGAACGACGAGTTCCGCGAACGGCTCGACGGCATGTGGGCAGACTTCAAATCAAGCCTCGAGAACAGCGCACCGGCTCCCTAACGGGCCGGTGCAGAGAGACCTCGCCATGATCCCGGACAACATCGACCTCCATCTCGCGTCTTCCCTCTCGGCCGCTTCGGAAGCCATTCGACACGAGATGGACTCCCTTCACGGCAAACGCCTGCTTCTCATTGACACCGCTCGCCGCGGTGAAGGCCGGCCACTGCCGGATGATGAGCCCCTGCCAATGACTGAACACGGTTGCCGTGTCGAAGTGGTCGACATCCGCGGGAAGAGCCGGGCAGAGCTCGAAAGCCAACTCGAGAGTGTCCATGGGTGCGTTCTGTTGGGGGGCAATACATACGTTCTGATGCATGCCATCAGGGAGACCGAGTTCGCTCGCCTTTTGGAGGATCGGGCATCTCGTGGTGGAGAGCCATTCCTGGTCATCGGAGAGAGTGCTGGTGCCCTGGTCATGGGAGAGAGCATCGCTCATGCCAAGTTTGTCGACGACCCCCAAGCAGCCCCTGAAGTCATCGAAGAAGGCATTGGGTGGGTCGGCAGCCGGGTTCTACCCCACGTGGGATGCGAGAAATATGGACTCGGAGAAAAGGTCGAGGCAATCATCGCGGCAGACGATGATCCGATAAGCTTTCTGCAGATCCACGAAGAGGAGTTGGCCTCCTCATGGAGTGAGCCAATGCATCAGATGGCATGCACTGCCTCGTGATTTTCACAAGCCAGGAACTCGTGCGGGCGGTTGCGAGATGCGCTTGTCGCAAAATATCCTGTGAAGCAGATCTATGAGCCTCGCAGTATCTCCCGCTGCCAGCCTGTAATAGACTTTTTTGCCGTCACGACGAGTTCTTACGAGGCCGTCTTCCCGTAGCCGAGCGAGCATTTGACTGGTTGCGGATTGGCTGACCCCAATCTCCCGCATCAACTCCCCCACAGATTTTTCTCCAGCGCAGAGATGACACAGGAGCAATAATCGCTGTTCGTGAGCTATAGATTTCAGAAAACTCGTAGCCTCTGCAACGTTGCGAGACATATCGTCAGCCAGTGGTGGGCGGGCAGTCTGGAGTAATTTTGTCACGACGACTCCCTGAAAACTCTGAAATAATAAAGCGGACAATCGCCCACAGCTTCATACTCTGAAGTTCACATGTCAATGAGTAAGCGACCGAGATCCACGCAGTGGCATATTATGATCGGCTTGTAACCGGACAGGAACTAACTATATTTTGCGATAGCTTCAGGTGGCGGGACTTTCTGCATGCACCCCGGGTCGATCAGAATGCTGAAGCTGCGCACCTCAAGAGGTTCGGCAAACGACGGTAAGGCGCACCCGCTTCAATACACCATAAGCCTCCTGTTGGGAGTTTGTGGTGCTTTTCCCCGCTTGCATTGCGTTTTCACGCTGTAGGCCTCAAGAAACCTTCAGGGCGCAGTCACAGCCATCAACCCGAACTCGGCCAGGTCCCCCAGCGACTTGATTGTGCCGCCCCCGGGCACTGGCGTTTCAACATGATCGCGATTGGCGACGTAGGACTCGGGATGAGGAATGTTCGAGATCCCATGCTCATCAAGGCCACGTTGCCAGGCGACCAAGGCGTTGTCTTTAAGCGCATCCCGGGGTTTCATCCTGATCTCGTCCGAAGAGTAGAAGCGGGACAGCAGATCCTCGTCGGGAATAGCCGCCGGCGCAGGTGCAGTTTCGGTCACCACATCTTCCGGGATGGGAGCCTCATAGCGCGGCGCGGCCGACACGGGTTCCAGTTCATCGAGGTAGTCTTTCATCTTCTCGGGAGAGACCACCGTGTTGGAGATTGACATACTCGAGGGGGTCTTGTGATCAGAAATAGACGCGCTGGGCGGCACCGCGGTCACCAGACTGACACTCTCCTTGAAGTAACTCGAGAAGCTTGAATATCCTGCAGCAGACAGCATGCAGATCACGAATATGCTGCCCATCACCTTCTTGGCACGGTTTCGGTACCGCCCATTGGCAGCGACCTGCTGAATGGCCACGGAAGCCTTCTCGCGCTTGGCTTTCTCGGCATCTTCTTTGGCCTGCCGCTCTTTGGATTCGAAGTGAAGAGTAGTCAGCGAGGAGTGAGCCTCCAGCAACCTTCGGCAGCAATCAAGGTAGGAACCCGATGTCATTTCGATCTTGTCAGCGTTGCTTTGACTGAAGGCCTCGAGACGGGAGCGCATGAGACCCCGCTCTAGCCTGACCATCCAGCCTGCGTCATTGATGGTGAAGGAAAAGCTGTCGCAAATGACTGCGGATGGTTTGCCGACGACGGCATCTGCAGGAACGGGGAAGCGGTTTACGTAAATCGTGTTCATGAAGTGTCCTTTGAAAATCGGCTTGGTCAGAAATCGCTCTGTTTGCGCTCGAAGAACTCGTCGAGATCAATCAGCCCCTGATGCTCGAGGTAGTCCTCAAGGCCGTCGACTGCTTGGTCGACATGCGGCTCCACCAGCTTCGCCTTGGAGATATGTTCGGCATTGAAATGGGACACGGCGCCTGCACCTTCTGTGTGGTAGGAGCGGCGGCCGCAGTTATTGAGCGTGTACCACAGCGACCGGTCGATCTTCTTGAGCCAACGGAACTCTGCGGAGGCAAAGACCCCGCCATTGTCCCTAGACCACTGGAGCAGCCGGAAGAGTGCGGTATTCGTGTAGGCGTGGTTGGAGGTGTACTTCTCCATCATCTTCCCGAACTTCGGGTCCGAGTTCACCTTGTCGAAGAGAGCCTTGATCTGTTGGTCGAGCTCCTCCCCTTTCTTGGTTGTGTAAAGGACCGCGATCTTTTCCTTGAACCCACGCGCGTTCTTGTCTCTCTTTGCATTGATGTAGAAGGCGGCGCAGAGAGCCTGAACATAGGGGGCTGCTTTCTCTACGCCCTGCCAGGGCTCGCCGAGCTGCTTTTCGAAGGCCACAGTCGCGGCGTCGTGATCCAGGCCGTCGATGGCTTCCGACAGGTCGACCTTGTTGTCCCGCATCCACTCCATCGGTGTCTTGGCTGGATCCTCGATTTCGTCGCCATTGTCGGGGTCAAAACCGGCACCAGTGCTGAAGACTTTCCAGTGCTGGGCCTGGTAGTCGGCAAGAGACGGCCCGAAGCCGCCGGCGAGGGAGAACTGTCTTGAGAACCCGCGGCCCTTCATCTTGAAGAGGATGCGAACCGCGAGCCCCATGATCATGAGAGCGAATAGCCATTTGAAAACGCTGGCCGCCATCTGAGACATCATCATCATTTCGGCATAGCTGACATCGAATGGGTCAATGCGGCCGTTGAACGTGCCCTTCATGAATTCCAGGTAGCCCTGCGCCTGGCGGCCGAAGGGCAGCAGCCCGATCATCGACAATCCTTTGACTGCGTAGAACTGGGCGATATCGAGAGCAAACATTGCCCAGACAATCACGTTGCGCGCGAAGGTCCAGATCAGCCAGACGACAAAGCACACCAGGGCGAACCCGATCAGATACGTCAGTTCTTGGTCTTGGGGACGATCCCCCCCTTGTTGGGAAGCCATGGCAGTCTCTCGTTAGGTCTGCCAAAAGAATATGGAGAGCTCGTTAATCCCAGATTATCTGATGATCGTCTGCAGGTTCTTCAGGAAGGTCTTCTTGTACCGCTCCTTGTGCTGAGTGGTCCAAGAATGGTACCGCCCTATCCCTTCAAGGACGTCTCCATTGGACAGGTCAATGTTCTGGCGCAGGATCCAGGCGCCGGCGTGGATGTTGAAGCAGCCGTTGTTCAGAAGCTGATCTTCCGCCCGGGCCTCGTTCCCGCGGAAAAACTTGTCGGCGATCTCACCCGTCCACACCCCGTCGTTGATCTGCATGGGTCCCAGGTCTCGCGTGCCATTGGTGTTTTCAGAGTATTGCCCGACCTTCCCGCCTTCCGTGCGCATGATCGCGGCAATCACGACCGGCTGGATGCCGTAGGCCGCGGCCGCCTGGCTAATGCACGCTGCAGTCACCAGCGAGATCACTTTCAGTGTCCTCGCCCAGCGCGCAGATCAACCACCGGCTTGCGCCATATCCGGGAGCGCAGCGCGGCAATCATCTCATCGTGGATGGCGGTTACCGGAAGGTTCTCGCAGATGAGCTCGGTCAGGACATGAACGTAGGGCTTCTGCCGCGCCTGGAGGAGGTCGTATTTCTTCGCAATAGCCAGCAGCTCGTCTCGCCAGAGGGCGCCGCACAAAGCATGAGGCGCGAGTTGCATGAGATAGGCCGCGCGGTCGGGAACATACCGGGCGTCGTCTCGGACCTGTGGCCATCGGTAGCCTCGCTTTGTCTTGACCTTCGGACCCATCTTGGTCGCCCGGTTATAGGGTCTCACAGCCTGATCGCAGGTTTCGAGGCGCCCCCATCCTGCTGGAAGCTTCGAGAAGCAGCGGCTCTGGATACTCTCGTCGCACAGCAGCCACATCTCTCTCGTGGCCATAGGATAAGCGAGCCCCTGACGATCCAGCCTGCTAGGGCTATCCCCCTCGCCTTTGATTTCGACGCCGACAATATGAGTGGAAGTGATCGCCGCCACGTCCAGGGATGCACCTCCCCAATCCGCAATGCTGAGTTCGGTCACGAGGATCGACTCCGGATAGGCCTTGGCAAGCCAGGTCATCGCCAGAGATCTGAGTTCGCCAGCTTTCATCACATGATGTCCCCGATGAAGCCGTATTTCTCCTTGGGAGTGGCAGCACCTGTCGCCCCCGAGCCGGCCTCACCGGGCTCGCCAGTCTCCGTTTCGCCTGTTACCCCTTTGTCCTCCTCCAAGGGAGCATCAGTCACCTCCGCGATCAGCAGATCATGGGGGTCGCGGTCAGTATCCGAAGCCTCGTCGGTAATTTCGTCCGGCCTCTCCTCTTCGATCTCGCGGTCGTTCACTGCATTGCCTCCCTTTGCAGGTTCTGGTTGGGCGGCGGCGCCCAATGGACGCGACGGCTCTCGTGGTGTGTCATCGGAGGTCATTGCCATAGGTTGGCTTGGAACCTCTCCTGTCTGCTGCCTGCTGCCGGGCTTCTCTGCTGCGCCTGCCTTCTTCCTCTCTCGAGGCGGCGCCGTGAATGGGTCTGTGGGGCGGCCGGCAAGTTCCTCATCCACCTCCCTCAGGATACGAGGGCTGATCTCCCCACGCTCGCAAAGCTCGTCGAGGCCGACCTGCAGAAGACGCCGGAACACCTCCTGGGGACGGCTGTGCCGCTGGCAGGCATGCCAGAAGGCGAGGAGGCGATCATCCTCCTCGAGCCCTGGCTTGAGATATATCTGCACACCCTTTGCTCGCGGCATGGCTCAAGGCCTCAGGCCTTCACCTTGATGTACTTGTAGAGGCCCTTGGCATTCGAAAATTCAGGATCCTCGGGCATCACCCCGTTCGGGAAGTGCCCCGCGATGGTACTGAACAGCGCAGACCCTCCGCCGACAAAGACGACAGCATTCAGGTTTGCGGCCGAACCCAGACGCCTCTCGACTTCCCGGGCGATCTTGCGCTCGTGTTCACCGACGACGGCTTCGACCAGTTCCGCGACATTGTGCTGCTTGTTCCACAGCTTGACCTCACCGGTGCGGACCGCAGCATCAAGCTGATCCAAGGGGAACTTCTCCTTGATCTTGAACTCTCGGCGGATTGCTTTGCGCACGCCGTTGTAGACATCGAGGACACCGATGTTCTCTGTCCCCGACATCGAATGGTCGATCGCATTGCCTCCGACCACGACGGCGATGTCCGTTGTCCGCCCGCCGATGTCGACAATGGCAACAGCGCCGCGGACATCCGCCCTCTGTTCAAGATTGTCATCGAGCACGTAGTCGAACCATGCAGCCACGGCTTGGCAGCCAACACGGACATTTTCCACGATGGGCATCGTCCCGCCGTCAGAGCCCTTCACGCCAAGCTTGAGGTTCGACGTCTTGGCTTCGATGTGCTCGATGTCCCTTTCGTCATCGAGGAAGTAGTCTGCTACCGGCAGCCCCGTCACAAGGTTCACCTTGCGGCCGGCATATCCTGATTTTCGAAGAGCGTGATGCACCAGCACCCGGTTCAGTTGAGAGGTGTGGAACCCGTCGAACTGCGTGTTTTCAGACTCGATCTCGTTGGAGACCGTGAAGACATCTCCCTCTTCGGTCTCATACTGGTCGATGCCTCCCCCATTGAAGGAACTGAGGCCCGAGCGCCCCTGGCGTACCGAGGAGCGAATGATCTGTATGACCATCTTCCCGGTTTCAGGATCCTCGCCAACGAGTTTGGTCTGCGCGTAGCCGTCATCGACAGCGACATTGAGGACTTTGAGTTTCTTGGTATCGGTCATCGTTCACCTGCCTTTGCCAGGCAAGTAGGCGAGGACCGTTAATCTCGTGTTGCTGATGTAGATGGTTGGCTCCCCGAAAGGAGGAGTTGTGTTTGCGGCAGCGTTATACATATGCCTCTATAAGTGACCGGAGGAAGGCTACCATGGAACAAAGCAAACTCATGACGGCCCTTGAGAGGCATCTGGAAAAGTTGTCCGAGCGTCTCGGCAAACTCCGCGCCCCTCTTCATGCATATCTCGCTGGCGGCGTCGCAGTGAACTATTATACGGGGCACAGGATGTCCGATGACGTTGATATGAAGTGGTCTCACCGTTTTTCTATCCCGCCTGATCTGCAAATTTTCGAAGTACCGAACCCGGATGACCCAAGTGACATCCGCTTGGTGACGATGGACGGTGGATTCTCCGATGTCATGGGCTCATTCCCCCCTGAATGGGAAGAAAATTCCCCGGAGATCTGCCGAGTTGGAGACATCGTCTTACACGTAATGAATCCCGTTGACTTGGCCGTATCCAAGGTGGGGCGCTTTCAAGATCGAGATCGCGAGGATATCCGTGAACTTGCGGCGCACGGTCTGATTGACCCAGAGAAGTTCGAAGAGAGGTTGGCAGAGGCTCTAGACTATTTTGTTGGCGACACCACGTTTGTGAAGCATAATGCAGCAGATGCGACAGAGATCGTTAGGAATGCTAGAAGCACACCCACATTTCGCTGACCCACAGGCACCCGCCCGGGCTCGGGAAGATGACGCGCTGTCTCTTCTCGCAGAGGTGGTCACGGGGAGGTATTTCCCAACGGGCACCGAGAACGAGACATATCTTCGGCAACTTGGGTATGTCGCCCAGCTCGCTCGACACCGTGTCAATGACCCAGCCGATCACCTTGGCGAAGTAACTGCGTTCTGCAAAAGCCAGATCGATGGTAGATCGAGAACGGCTGCAGATTTCCGAGATCCGTTCCAAGAACGGTGGGGAGCCCCTTGGCACATGGACATTGCCAAGATCCGCGTAGAGCTGCCTCTCCACCTGATGAAACGAGCTGCATTGGCGCAGCGTCATCCCTAGGCTGATCCCCTCGCGCTATTACGACGCTAGCTAGTGAGAAGCCTGAGGGATCACATAACTGCCAGTGAGTACCACCATCAGAACAGCGGTCTCCGGTCGTAATCCTTCGGGCGAGTAAGCTTGTCGTCCGTCAGAGGAGGTCTGACGGGCCCCGCGAAGTAGACCCGAATGGCACGCAGGGCCGACTTGAAATCATACCCCCTGCGTTCAACCGCATAGAATGCTCCTAGGACGGTAATCAGGACCAATAGTGTCCACCCTCGGATGTGCAGCAGGAACGCGATGAGAAAGATCGCGACCCGGGCGTCGAACATGAAAAACCTGGGGGATTTGAAGGTGTGCCGCCAGTGGGCCATCAGTCGTCCCCTTCATGGCGGTTGCTGAGATAGCGGTACCGCTCCTCACTGATCTCACCTTTGTCCAGGAGCTTCCTGGCGGAATCTGCCATGGAGCTGCCCTTGCAGTTACCCTCCTCAAGGATTTTGCGAATTTCCTTGGGCCAGTCATCGACATCGATGTCGATGAGACGTCGGCGCACGTCGTCATCGAAGACCAGGTACTCGCGACACCCGACCATGCCCCCGCCTTCTCGCGGTAGGAGGATCTGCGTCACAACCATTCTCAGGGTATCCAGAATGTCGATCGCCATCGCCCTGCGTTCATCGCCAGGGAACGGCATGACGGCGCGCCTGAGGGTCTCAGCAACACCGATGGTGTGCATGGTGGAATAGAGAACGTGCCCCGTCAGGGCAGCCTCCACAGAGGCCTGAATGGTCGCCTTGTCCCGGCTCTCACCAATCAGGATAATCGTAGGCTTGCGCCGCAGAGCGTTACGGACGCAGTAGCCGAATTCGCCTTCTTCATCATGGCTACTCCCGCCTCGCGGCCTCAGGTGGGAACCGACTTCCGACTGAAAGACTGTGGAGCTTGGCATCTCGACCTTGTCGTAGACAAATTCGATGGGCTTCGAGAACTCCACCATCTTTTCGTTGGCGTCCTCTTGCTCGAGGATCATCCTGATCCCGGATGACAGCAGGGTCGATTTCCCCGAGCCCGTAGGACCAGTGACCAGCACCATGCCCTTCTGCGGTCTGAAGTTGTCAATGATGTCCTGCTCGACACCCAAATCTCGAATGTCGAGAGGGATCTCTGGAAGAGTACGAATGGACAGCTGGATGCCATCGCCACCGATGCTCCGACCACCAGTGATGTTGACCCTAAACCGGAGACGGCCGCCGCCTGAAACCTTGATTTCGTGCGACGGATCGAGATCGAAGCCAGACTTGATCTCAGCGGGGCCGTTCTCGCCGTAGATATATCGTACGACGCCCTCTACCTCGGGAACCTTGATGCTCCGGCTGGTGATCTTGATGATCTTCCCGCCGATTTCCGCGATTACAGGAAGATCGGACTGGACGGTGATTTCCGATGCCTTGTTGCGGGAGCACCAGAGCAGCATTTCGTCGAAGGTGTCTTCCCCCATACGCCCATCAAACTCAAAGATGCCGCCGCTATACCCGCGGGAGAACGTGCTTTCCTCGGCCATAAAACCTTCCTCGTTGTCTTGGCGAGGAAGTGGCTCCGCTTGGTTAACAACTGGGTAAGCGTCCAAGTGCTCATGGGCTGGGACCGGAGTGGATGAGAACCGCGGAAATCGGTGGATAAATCGGACGCCTCTTGTTGAGCCTGTTGATGACCTGTCAGTCTCGGACCAGCTCTCGACCTCCCGGCTCCTCTATATGCGCCGGCACATCCGAACTCAGGAGGACGACATGACTGGGGTATGGAAAACGATCCAGACGATGGAGTGCGAAGCCCAAGAGGGATCGCGCGTCACCGTCTTTCGCCAATCGGACGGCACAGATACGAGGTTTGTCTTGGGGAACGGGCGTCACATCCGCCCGAACCCGGATGGCACCTTCCAGATTCCGGACAGCGATATTGAGCTGAGCGTGATGGCTCTGTAAAAAAAATCTGACAACGCAGGGAACCTGCTCTCGTCCTTCTGTGTTTGTAGATGAGCGCGGGCTAGCAGCTTCGGACGAGTAGCTTCGACGGATCATGCGGCTTAATCTGCAATTCGCGGTATCTTATTGTAGATTTAGCCCGCGCTCACCCTCGCCCTCGCTGATCAGCACAGTCGAGATATTTCCGAGACCTGCGTAGCGCATTTCCATCTCGGTCTCGTCAATATGAACCAGAGCCGCCACAGCCACGCGCCGCCCGATAAGATGCACGGTAATTTGGTGCATGAGATGCGCATCACCGAAAGCCCGCGTACCTTGAGTAGGCGCGCGACCGCCTGGCGCGCAATGACGACATCCCGGTGGTTGCGAGGGGGATCTCCCCGAGCGTGGGCGAGCATGATGGTCCCTTGGGATCAGGCACGCCGCAACTGAGACAACGCATGGGTCAGGCTGAGCGCCGTGCGGGTCTCGGGCGGGTGATTGCCCAGCTCGACAATCGTCACGGCCACTGCCGGGCGCATTCCTACAACGTAGGTCTCGGCCGTCAGCAGACGCGAAATCCCCGCCAGCTGGGCAATCACCCGCCCGACGTACGTGTCGACGATCTCCAGCGAGCTGATGTCGAGGATCACGCCCTTGACGTTCTCTTTGGCGATCCGGTTGGAGAGGGTCTCCTGCAACTCGACGATTTCGGTATCTGTGACGTCGCCCTGAATGGAGACGAGAAGGGCGTTCTCGACCAGATTTATGGACGTCATTCCCGACACGTCAGGAGGCCTCGGTGGTCTTGATCACATAGCCGACCTTTTGCAGCGCATCGGACAGCGCGGTGCGGATGCTCGACCGGGTCGACACGGTGCCCACGTCAATGCCGAGCTGCACCATGGTCTGGGCGATCATCGGGCTGATGCCGCTGATGATGCATTCAGCCCCCATCAGACGCACGGCGGCTGCAGCCCGCAGAAGGTGCTGCGCCACCTGCGTGTCGACGGTGCCGACGCCGGTGATGTCCATGACCACCACCTCGGCCTGCCTCTCGAGGATGGTCTGCAGCAGGTTCTCCATGACCTCCTGCGCCCGGACGGAATCCAGCGTGCCAATCAGCGGCAACGTGAGAACCCGGTCCCAGAGTTCGACCACGGGGGTCGACAGTTCGAGCATTTCCTGGCGCTGACGCTCGATGAGCTGTTCGCGCTCGCCGATGAAAATCTCGTTGGTATAGATCGCGAAGGCATCGACGAGGCGGGTCACCATTAGAACGTCGCGAATGAGCTTTCCGCCCTCGACGCCGGGCATGGCCTCGAGCCGCTTGAACAGCGGCGCCTTGAGGGCCAGCACAAAGGTTGCCATTTCAGTCGGCGTGACGCCGCGGCTGACGCGTTCCTTGCTGACGTCGGCCAGAACAGCGCGCAGGACTTCCCAGGCATCGTCATCGAGGCTGAACTCTTCGTCCACCACACCTACCCGTACCCCCTTGCCGAAGGCTTTCAGGAGTTCCTGGTTCTGTGCGCGACTTTCAGAGTCGGAGAAAAGGTCCGATCGTTTCACGCCCTCCTTCACCTGGGTCCCAAGCCATTCCTCCACAACACCGGAAAAGTCGGTTTCGAGGATGGTCAGAATATTTGCCGTCGCTGTCTGCGGCATGTTCGGGAACCCCAGTGAATTTGTGATGAGATAGGTAAGACAAGGTCGCCACGAAGAGTCAACGCTTACCCGAAGTTCAATAATTAGATGACAGGAAATCACGCACACTTGGCGCCGAACGTGAGGCACGCGGGCGCGGCAACCCACCTATGGCTTCATTTGGTGTCAAGCTGCGGCGGAAAGGCGCATCAATGGAACTTTCCTCCGGACAAACCGTTCTACCGGACACATCAGGAGGAGATGTCACGGTGCATGAGAGCTCGACAATGATTTCGTCCGACAAGGTCAACGGCACCGCGGTCTATTCCCTCACCGGCGAGCACATCGGCACGATCGACCACCTCACCATCGACAAGCGACCGGCAAGGTGGCCTACGCGGTGATGGGCTTCGGAGGCTTTCTGGGGATGGGGGAAGATCACCACCCGATCCCCTGGGCCAAGCTGAACTACGACACCAGCCGTGGCGGCTACGTGACCGACATCACGTCCGAGCAGCTGGAGGGCGCGCCAGAGCGCGGCGACGACTGGCACCGCGACCGCGACTGGGAGGCCCGCACGCACGACTATTACGGCGTGCCCAACTACTG
>NZ_JAAGOV010000041.1:0-98718 GCF_010500785.1 Salipiger sp. PrR003 | reverse complement strand
GGCAAGGTTGGACAAGTCGAGCACGCAAACACTTGAAAAGAAGGCAGAAAAATGAACGTCTGGCGATCCCGGCAGGATTCGAACCTGCAACCTGCCCCTTAGGAGGGGGCTGCTCTATCCAGTTGAGCCACGGGACCGACGGCCTTCCAATAGCGCGCGTTCACCCGGTTGTCACCCGGCAAGCGGAAAATTCGCCGCGCCGCGGCTTTGGCTTGTATGGCGGGGCAGAAAGGCTAACATTCAGGTATTTAGTGCTTCGAAGGAGCCGCCCGTGGCCGACACCGATCCCCGCCCCCTCACCCTCAGAGACGTCTCCGAGGCCTCCGGCGTGTCCGAGATGACCGTGAGCCGGGTGTTGCGCAACCGGGGCGACGTGTCCGAGGCCACGCGGGCAAAGGTGCTCGAAGCGGCCAAGACGCTTGGCTACGTGCCCAACAAGATCGCCGGGGCGCTGGCGAGCCAGCGGGTGAACCTTGTCGCGGTGATCATTCCGTCGATGCGCAACATGGTCTTCCCCGAGGTCATGGCGGGCATTGCATCGGTGCTCGAGGAGACAGAGCTGCAGCCGGTGGTCGGCATCACCGACTACATGCCGGAAAAAGAAGAGCGGGTGCTCTACGAGATGCTCTCGTGGCGCCCCTCGGGTGTGATCATCGCCGGGCTCGAGCACACCGAAGCCGCAAAGGCGATGATGAAGGCCAGCGGCATTCCCGTGGTCGAAATCATGGACATCGACGGCACGCCGGTCGATTGCGCCGTCGGAATCTCGCACCGCCGCGCCGGACGCGAGATGGCCAAGGCGATCCTGCGCGCGGGCTACCAGAAGATCGGCTTCCTCGGCACCAAGATGCCGCTGGACCACCGCGCCCGGAAACGCTTCGAGGGCTTCACCGAGGCGCTGGCGAAAAGCGGTGTCGAGGTGGTGGATCAGGAGTTCTACTCCGGCGGTTCGGCCCTGAAGAAGGGCCGCGAGATGACGCAGGCCATCCTCGAGCGCGAGCCGGAGATCGACTTCCTCTATTACTCCAACGACATGATCGGCGCGGGCGGGCTGCTCTACCTGATGGAACAGGGCCGCGACATCCCCGGCGAGATCGGCCTTGCCGGCTTTAACGGAGTCGAATTGCTGCAAGGGCTGCCGCGGCAGCTGGCGACCATGGATGCGCACCGGGCCGAAATCGGTCGCAAGGCGGCCCAGATCATCGCGGCGCGGGTCGAGAATCCCGACGCGGATTACGAGCGCATCGTCGAACTGACCCCAAAGATCGCCTACGGCGACACGCTGCGCCGCTGATCCGGCGCGCCGCGCTCAGAGAAGCGGACGTACCGAGGGCTCGTCGGCGTCGGCCATGGCCAGTTCGGCCATGCCGTCAACATCGCTGACATGCAGTTCACCGTCCGCCCATTCCGCCAGGCCCCGCGCCCGCAACCGCGCCAACGTCTTGTTGGTGTGGACCAGCGACAGGCCGAGCGCATCCGCAAGGTCCTGCTGGCGGTAGGGCAACGGCACACGCGGTCCCTGCCCGATCCCCATCTCGGAGAGCCGCCGGAAGATCTTCAGCAGCGCCCAGGCCACGCGCTCCGCCGCGTCGCGCTGGCCGACGGTGGCCAGTGTCTCGCCGAGGAAATGCTCCTCCGAGGCGGCAATCCACGTCACATCATAGGCCAATGACGGCTGCTTGCGGTAGAGCGACCAGAGGTCCGAGCGGTTGAACACGCAAAGGCGCATGGCGCTGGTCGCCTGCACAGAGTGCTTCATCTCGCCCAGAAGCCCTGCCTGAAGCCCGGTCAGATCGCCGGGCAGCAGGAAGTTGATCACCTGCCGCCGCCCGTTCTCGAGTGTCTTGTAACGCAGGCCCATACCCTCCAGGACGGTGAAGATCTGCGGTGAATTCGCCCCCTCGATCAGCAGGTGCGTGCCGGGATCGACGCTCAGTTCTCCGACCTTGAAGCGATCCATGAAGGCCAATTCGTCCTCCTCGAATGGCCGGAACAGAGCCTTGCGGCGCAAAGGGCAGCTCTGGCAGGATATCTGACGCATCTCGACCTCCTATGTCACAGATTAATGCGTCCCTGCCGGTTTGGTTCCAGTCTGCGCGCAACGAGAGGAGACCGCGCATGATTCCCGATGACATGCCCGACGCTGGGCCGGGGTTTCTGGTGCTGTTGAATGATCCCTTCGTGGCCGAAGATGTTGCACGAAGCATTTCCGAGCACGACCCCACGGCGCGCGTTGTCTGCGCGCGCACCCCCGAGGCGGCGTTGCTGCTTGTCCAGTCCGAAGGACATGTGGGCGTGGCACTGCTGCAGATGGCCCCTGAAGAGGTCCCCAAGAGCGCGCTCGGCCAGTTGCTGAGCGCCGCCGGGACCCGCATCGCGCTTGCCGGGGATGCCGCCGAGCAGCAGGGACCCGCCTGCGCCTACGAGGTGCTTCAACGCCCGTTCAGCAGCGCCGAGCTCCTGTTGACTCTGAGCCGCGCACGGGCGGGCTGAATGGTACGGCTGCCGGGGCCGCGCCCCCTGCTGTCATCGCCGCGTTACCTGCGCGGTCTAAGACTCGGGGCGTTCTTTGCGAGTGCCGTGGTACCCCTGCGGATTACCCCGCGCCCCGGTCAAAATAGCAGTGATTTAATGAAGAAGGGGGTGGCGCTTGCGCCACCCCCGTTTTCCTTTGCAGGGCCGAGAGCGCTTACTTCAGCGCTTCGTCGGTGATCGCATGGGTCCAGGCGGCCTCGCCCGGGTCCTTTGTGATCACCGGGTCGGCGCCGGCGCTCAGCAGCACCTCGACGGTGCGGGTGAAATCGGCCGGGTCCAGCGCGCCATTCGATCCGGCGGTCAGCTTGGCGATCTCGCCCATCATGCGCTTCTGATGCTTTTCGGTCTGGGCGCCGGTCTCGTCGTTCTCGAGCACGATCTCGGCGGCCTCATCCGGGTTCTCCTCGGCATATTTCCAGCCCTTCATCGAGGCGCGCACGAAGCGCACCAACTTTTCGGTCATCTCGGGGTCGGCGAGGTTTTCCTCGGTGGTGTAAAGACCGTCCTCGAGCGTCGAGATGCCCTCGTCCTGGTACTTGAAGACCACCAGGTCCTCGGGGGTGAGTCCCGCGTCGATCACCTGCCAGTACTCGTTGTAGGTCATGGTGGTGGCGCATTCGACCTGCTTCTGCAGCAGCGGGTCGACGTTGAAGTTGATCTTCTGGATGGTCACCCCGCCCTCGGAGCCGTCGGTCGCGTAGCCGAGCTTGGACATCCACGAATAGAGCGGCAGCTCGTTGCCAAAGAACCAGGTGCCGAGCGTGTGGCCCGGGAAATCCTCGGGGCTCTCGATGCCGTGCTCCTTGAGGCAGGTCAGCATGAGACCCGAGGATTTGAAGGGCTGGGCGATGTTGACGATCGGCGCGCCGTTCTCTCGCGCGGCCAGCGCCGAGGGCAGCCAGTCGACCATCACGTCCGCGCCGCCGCCCAGCAGCACCTGCACCGGCGCGATGTCCGGCCCGCCCGGCTTGATCGTCACGTCGAGGTCCTCTTCCTCGTAAAAGCCCTTCTCGGCGGCCACGTAATAGCCGGCGAACTGGGCCTGGGTCACCCATTTGAGCTGCAGCGTCAGCTCGTCCGCGGCCTGTGCCCCGCCCGCAGCGAGCAGCATAGCCGACGCGATCCCCCATCCGGTAAACTTGGTCATCTGTCTCTCCTGTTGCATTGCGCGTTTCTTTGTCTTTTGCCGCAGTTTGCTTTTTCACCGACCCCGCTGCGACGGGTGCCAGAAGGTCGCGGCGCGTTCGATCAGCGCCACGCCGCCGTAGAAGGCCGAGCCCGCAAGCGCGGCCACCACGATCTCTGCCCACACGAGGTCGAGCTGCAAGAGCCCGACGCTGGTGGAAATACGAAAGCCCATTCCGGTGATCGGCGAGCCGAAGAACTCGGCAACGATGGCGCCAATCAGCGCGAGGGTGGAGGCGATCTTCAGCCCGTTGAAGATGAAGGGCAGCGCCGCCGGCAGGCGCAGCTTCCAAAGGCTGGTCCAATAGCCGGCGGCATAGGTGCGCATGAGATCGCGCTGCATGGCACTGGTGTCGGAAAGCCCCTGCACCGCGTTGACCAGCACCGGAAAGAACACCATGACCACCACGACCGCCGCCTTGGACTGCCAGTCGAAACCGAACCACATGACCAGAACGGGCGCGATGCCGATGATCGGCAGCGCCGCGACGAAGTTGCCCACCGGCAGAAGCCCGCGCCGCAGAAAGTCGAAGCGATCGACCACGACGGCCGTCAGCAGTGCCGCGCCGCAGCCCAGCACGTAGCCGGTGAGCGCCCCTTTAAGCACCGTCTGCACGAAGTCCTGCCAGAGCACGCTCGACGACTGCCCGAAGCGCGCCGCGATCACCGAGGGCGCGGGCAGCAGCACCGGCGAGATACCGAAGCCGCGCACCACTGCCTCCCAGACGAAGACCAGCACCAGCCCGAAGATCACCGGCACGGCCAGCGCCGCCACCCGGCCCCTCCGTTTCGAGAGCCGGACGTTGGCCCAGAGACCCAGCGCCCAGATGATCAGCCCTGCAACAATCCAGCTCATGCCATTCCCATCCGCTTGAGGGTGACACGCTGAATGAGCCCGATCAGCCCCACCAGCGCCGCTGCCAGAGCAGCCGCCATCAACAGCGCCGACCAGATCTGGATGGTCTGCCCGTAATAGCTTCCGGCCAGCAGCCGCGCGCCGAGCCCCGCCACCGCGCCGGTCGGCAGCTCGCCGACGATGGCCCCAACGAGGCTTGCCGCCATGGCGATCTTCATCGAGGCAAAGAGATAGGGCATCGAGGCCGGCAGCCGCAGCCGCCAGAACTCCTGAGCCCGGGTCGCGCTCCATGTGCGCATCTGGTCAAGCTGCATGGAGTCCGGGCTGCGCAGCCCCTTCACCATGCCCACCACCACCGGGAAGAACGACAGGTACATCGAGATCATCGCCTTGGGCAGCAACCCCGAGATGCCGATGGCGTTCAGCACCACGATGATCATCGGTGCGATGGCGAGGATGGGGATGGTTTGGCTGGCGATCACCCAAGGCATGACCGATTTGTCCATCACCCGGTTGTAGACGATGCCCACCGCCAGCGCGAAACCAAGCTGCGTGCCGAGCCCGAAGCCCAGCACCGTGGCGCTCATGGTCACCCAGGCGTGGTAGACGAGGCTGCGCTTCGAGGTGGGCTTCTTCATCGCCACCGTGTCCCAGAGCTCGGCCGCCACTTGGTGCGGCGCGGGCAGCTTGGGTTTCTCTTGTGCCCAGGTCTCGGCGATCAGCTCGGGCGTGGTCAGCACACGGTCCTGTCGCGCCGCCTGGTCGAGAACCCATTGCTTGTTGAGCATAACGGCGGCGCCGTACCAGATCACCAGGATTGCCAGAACGACGGTGAGGACCGGGATCACGTTTCTCATCGCACCCACTCCATCCGCAGCTCGGGCAGCTCGTGCGGCGGCTCCGGATCGACCGCCCCCGCGCCGACGAAGCCCTCGCGCCGGTAAAAGCGCTGCGCCGCCTCGTTGGCAACGTGGGTGTGCAGGAAGAGCCGATCGCGCCCCTCCTTCGCCTTGTCCATCAGCGCCTTGCCAAGCCCCGCGCCGCTGCGCGCACAGTAGAGAGCGCCGATTTTGCCCGCTTCGGGATCGACCGAGAGATAGCCCTCGACCGGATTGCCGATCACCCAGACCTCGCGCGCTGGGAAGGCGTCCCGCAGGAAGCCCTCGACCTCTTCGGCCGAATGCACGCGCGGGAACCACGGGGTGGCGTCGATCCAGCCGTTCAACACCGCCGCGCAGGTGCCAATGTCGGTGTCCACGGCGCGCCTGACAGACAGATCAGTCATAGGCATGCCCCGCCCGCAGCCCCTCGCGTACGCGGTGGGCGATCTCGAGGAATTCCGGCGTGTCGCGGATCTCGAGCGGGCGATCCTTCGGCAGCGGGCTCTCGATGATATCGGTGATCCGCCCCGGGCGCGGCGACATGACGACGATCCTGGTCGACAGGTACACCGCTTCGGGGATCGAGTGGGTGACGAAGCAGATGGTCTTTTCGGTGCGCGCCCAGAGCGCCAAAAGCTGCTCGTTGAGGTGATCGCGAACGATCTCGTCGAGCGCCCCGAAGGGCTCATCCATCAGCAGAATGTCGGCATCGAAAGCCAGCGCCCGGGCGATGGAGGCCCGCTGCTGCATGCCGCCCGAAAGCTGCCAGGGGTACTTCTTCTCGAAGCCCGCCAGCTCCACCAGGTCGAGCACGCGCTGCACCCGCTCGGCCTGCTCGGCTTTCGAATAGCCCATGATCTCCAGTGGTAGGCGGATGTTGCCACCGATGGTGCGCCACGGGTAGAGCCCCGCCGCCTGAAAGACATAACCATAGGCGCGCGCCTTGCGGGCGGCCTCGGGGGTCACGCCATTGACCAGCACCGTGCCCGAGGTCGGCGTCTCGAGGTCCGCCATCACCCGCAGGAAGGTGGTCTTGCCACAACCCGAGGGACCGATGAAGGAGACGAAGTCGCCCTTGCCGATTTTCAAGTCCACGTCTTTCAGCGCCTGAACCGGGCCGTCGTTCGTCTCGTAGACGAGGTTCAGCCCCTCGGCCGAGATCACCGTCGGAGCATGCAGGACCCTGGCCGCTGAAGCGACCGCTTGTTCTGTCATCATCTTCATTCCCTGTTTGGGGCGGGGGCGTCTTCTGGCCCCCTGCCCCGGTCGTCTTCAGTCTTCGTCAGTCCATGTTTTCGGCATCACACCCCGGATGCCGGGATGCCCGTACGCTCCACCTTGCGCGGGGCGGTCAGCTCCTTCCACGAGCTCAGCGCCTTGTTCACCGGCCCGGCGGGCGGGCGGGCGACGAACTGGCCGTGGCCCTCTTCGGAGCTCATCGCGCCTTCGGTGACCGAGACCTTGCCGCGGCTCAGCACGAATCGCGGCAGACCCTTGACCGTCATCCCCTCGAAGACGTTGTAGTCGATCGCCGATTGCTGGGTCTTGGCCGAGATCACCTTCTCGCGGTTGGGGTCGAGCACGACGATGTCGGCATCGGCCCCCACGAGGATCGCCCCCTTGCGCGGATAGATGTTGAGGATCTTGGCGATGTTGGTCGAGGTCACCGCCACGAACTCCTGCGGCGTCAGCCGGCCAGTGCCCACGCCCTGAGTCCAGAGCATCGGCAGCCGGTCCTCGAGCCCGCCGGTGCCATTCGGAATCTTGGTGAAATCACCGACCCCGTAGCGCTTCTGGTCGGTTGTGAAGGCGCAATGGTCCGTCGCCACGCAGGAGAGCGAGCCCGCGGCCAGCCCGGCCCAGAGGCTGTCTTGATGCGCCTTGTTGCGGAACGGCGGCGACATCACGCGGCGCGCGGCATGGTCCCAATCGGGGCTCGCATATTCGCTCTCGTCGAGCGTCAGGTGCTGGATCAGCGGCTCGCCCCAGACCCGCTTGCCCGCCTGCCGCGCGCGGCGGATCGCCTCGTGGCTTTCCTCGCAGCTGACATGCACCACGTAGAGCGGCACACCGGCCATGTCGGCGATCATGATGGCGCGGTTGGTGGCCTCGCCCTCGACCTGCGGCGGGCGCGAGTAGGCGTGCGCCTCGGGGCCGTTGTTGCCGGCGGCGAGCAGCTTGGCGGAGAGCTCGGCCACCACGTCGCCGTTCTCGGCATGCACCAGCGGGATCGCCCCCAGCTCGGCGCAGCGCTGGAACGAGGCGAAGAGCTCGTCGTCGTTCACCATCAGCGCGCCCTTATAGGCCATGAAGTGCTTGAAGGTGGTGATGCCGCGATCTACCACCTCCTTCATCTCGTTGAAGACTTGCTCGCTCCACCATGTGACCGCCATGTGGAACGAATAGTCGCAATGCGCGCGGGTCGATTTGTTGTCCCACATCTGCAGCGCGTCGAGCAGCCCCTGCCCCGGCGAGGGCAGCGCGAAGTCGACCACCATGGTGGTGCCACCGGCCAGCGCCGCGCGGGTGCCGCTGTCGAAGTCGTCGGCCGAATAGGTCCCCATGAAGGGCATCTCGAGGTGGGTGTGCGGGTCGATCCCGCCGGGCATCACGTAGCAGCCCGAGGCGTCCAGCACCTCGTCGCCCTTGAGGTTCTGGCCGATCTCGACAATGCGGCCGCCTTCGACCAGCACGTCTGCGTCATAGCTCAGGTCGGCGGTGACGATGGTGCCGCCCTTGATCACTGTGGACATGTTTCCCTCCCTTGGAAGTCCGTGTCCGGGATGTCTTCTAGGCAAGAATATCCCGGGAGGCCCGCGGCCCGCGGGCCGCGGACGGGGCTGAGCCCCCTATCTTTCACCGGCCTCAGGCGACGATCTCCGCGGTCTCGAGCACCGCGTGAAACAGCACGTCTGTGCCCGCCGCCGCCCAGTCCTTCGAGATCTCCTCGGCCTCGTTGTGCGAGATGCCGTCGACGCAGGGGCACATGACCATGGTCGCGGGCGCCACCTTGGCGGCCCAGCAGGCATCGTGGCCCGCGCCCGAGATGAGGTTCATATGCGAGTAGCCCAGCCGCTCGGCGGCATTGCGGACGTTCTCGACCAGCTCGGGGGCGAAGGTCACCGGGTCGAAGTGGCCGACCGGGTCGACCGCGCAGCCGACGCCCAGCTCCGTGCAGATTTCCGCGGCGCGTTGCTCGATCTCGGCGCGCATGCCGTCGAGCTTGGCCTGGTCGGGCGAGCGAATGTCGACGGTGAAGACCACGCTGCCGGGCAGCACGTTCCGCGAATTGGGCGAGAAGGTCACCTGCCCCACCCCGCCGACGGCGCCGGGCTGCGCGGCCATTGCCACCTCCTGCACCATCTCGAAGATACGGCCCATGGCCAGACCCGCGTTCACCCGCATGTCCATCGGAGTCGAGCCGGTGTGCGCGGCCTTGCCGGTCAAAGTAAACTCGAGCCACCAGAGCCCTTGGCAATGGGTGACCACGCCGATGTCCTTGCCCTCGGCCTCGAGAATCGGCCCTTGCTCGATGTGCAGTTCGTAATAGGCGTGCATCTTGCGCGCGCCGACCTCTTCCTCGCCCAGCCAGCCGATGCGCTTAAGCTCGTCGCCGTAGGTCTTGCCCTCGAGATCCTTACGTCCGTAGGCGTAATCGAGGTCAAGCACCCCGGCGAAGACCCCCGAAGCCAGCATGGCGGGGGCAAAGCGCGCGCCTTCCTCGTTGGCCCAGTTGGTGACCACGATCGGGTGCTTGGTCTTGATGCCGAGATCGTTCATCGTGCGCACCGCCTCGAGCGCGCCGAGCACCCCAAGCACCCCGTCGTACTTGCCGCCGGTTGGCTGGGTATCGAGGTGCGAGCCGACGTAGACGGGCAGCGCGTCCGGGTCCTCACCGGGGCGGGTGGCGAACATGCTACCCATGGCGTCAACACCCATGGTCATGCCCGCGGCCTCGCACCAGTTCTGGAACAGCGCGCGCCCCTCGGCATCCTCGTCGGTGAGCGTCTGGCGGTTGTTGCCCCCCGCGATGCCGGGGCCGATCTTGGCCATCTCCATCAGGCTGTCCCAGAGTCGGTCGCCATCGATCCGGAGGTTCTCGCCCGGTGCCGCCATCTTTTTGTCCTCGCTGCCTTGCTTTGCATCTTGCATTGCGCGGTCGCGCTTGCGCGGGCCGCGCGTGTTTTTTACCATTTGGTAAAGCCACGATTGCAATGCGCCCCGAACCTGTCAAGAAATCCCTGCCTTGGCTCCCGGAACGGATGCGCATAGAGCGGGCAGCGCCGCCCGGAAAAGCAGCAGCCAAGGAATGCCATGCCCGCTCCCTCCGAAATCCGCCCCGAAAAGAAGCCTAGCCGAATCCAGATCCGCAACCGCCGCAAGATCATGGACGCAGCACTTGATATCTTCTCGCAGCACGGCTTCCGCGGCGCGACGCTCGACCAGATCGCCGAGGCGGCAGGCATGTCCAAGCCCAACCTCATCTATTATTTCGACGGCAAGGAGGCGATCCACGTCGCCCTGCTGAACGCGCTGATGACCGAATGGCTCGACCCGCTGCGCGAGCTTGATGCGCAAGGCGACCCGCTCGAGGAGATCCTCGGCTACGTGCGCCGCAAGATGGAGATGAGCCGCCAGTTCCCGCGCGAGAGCCGGCTCTTCGCGATCGAGATCATCCAGGGCGCGCCGCGCATGCTGCCGCACCTCGAAAGCGATCTGAAGCCGCTCTTCGACGAGAAATGCGCGCTGATCGCGGGATGGATGGCGGCGGGCAAGCTGGCGCCGCAGGATCCGCAGCAGCTCATCATGTCGATCTGGGCGCTGACCCAGCATTTCGCCGACTTCGACACGCAGGTGCGGGTGCTGGTGCCCGACGAGGTGGCGGGCTGGACGGCCGCCAATGCCCATGTGGAAACGATCTTCCGGGCGATCCTGACGCCTGAGGGGTAAGGCAGGGCCAATAGGCCCCGCCCCTTTGATCACTCCGCCGCGCGGGCCATCGGGTTGTTGGGATGGGTGGTCCAATCGTCGAACTCGGCGGGCACCACCTTGCCGGTGCGCGGGTCCGTCGCGCCCACGTCCATCCGCTCCATGCTGATGCAGCCCTCGACCGGGCAGACGTTGACGCAGAGGTTGCAAGCCACGCATTCATCGTCCTTGACCGTGAACACCCGATCTTCGGACATGGCGATGGCCTGATGCGAGGTGTCCTCGCAGGCCGCATAGCAGCGCCCGCAGGAGATGCAGAGGTCCTGGTCGATCTTCGCCTTGGAGATGGCGTTGAGGTTCAGGTTCTGCCAGTCCGACACGTTCGGCACCGCGCGGCCTACCAGATCGGACAGCTCGACGCCCTTTTCGTCGAGATACTGCGACAGCCCCGAGATCATCTCCTGCACGACCTTGAAGCCATAGGTCATCGCCGCCGTGCAGACCTGCACGTTGCCCGCCCCCAGCGCCATGAACTCCGCCGCGTCGCGCCACGTCGTCACCCCGCCAATGCCCGAGATCGGCATCCCGCGCGTTTCCGGCGAGCGGGCGATCTCGGCCACCATGTTGAGCGCGATGGGCTTCACCGCCGGGCCGCAATAACCGCCGTGCGCGCCCTTGCCGTCGATGGTCGGCTCGGGAGCGAAGAGGTCGAGATCGACCGAGGTGATCGAGTTGATCGTGTTGATCAGGCTGACCGCATCCGCGCCCCCGCGCTTGGCCGCCTCGGCGGGCTTGCGGACGTCGGTGATGTTGGGCGTCAATTTGACGATGCAGGGCATGCGCGAGTTCTGCTTCACCCAGCGGGTCACCATCTCGATGTACTCGGGCACCTGCCCCACCGCCGAGCCCATGCCGCGCTCGCTCATGCCGTGCGGGCAGCCGAAGTTCAACTCGACGCCATCCGCGCCGGTCTCCTCGACCAGCGGCAGGATCGCCTTCCACGCCGCCTCTTCGCAAGGAACCATGAGCGAGACCACGAGCGCGCGGTCGGGATAGTCGCGCTTGACCGCCTTGATCTCGCGCAGGTTCACCTCGAGCGGGCGGTCGGTGATCAGCTCGATGTTGTTGAGCCCCAGAAGCCGCCGGTCCGCCCCCCAGATCGCGCCGTAGCGCGGGCCGTTGACGTTGACCACCGGCGGGCCTTCCTCGCCGAGGGTCTTCCAGACCACCCCGCCCCAGCCCGCCTCGTAGGCGCGGCGGACGTTGTACTCCTTGTCGGTCGGCGGCGCGGAGGCCAGCCAGAACGGGTTGGGCGATTTGATGCCCACGAAGTCACTCGTCAGATTTGCCATGTCGGTCCCTCCTCAGCGCATCAACGTGGCGTGGATGTCTTCGGCCGCGTCGCGGCCCTCGGCGACGGCGGTGACGGTCAGGTCATCCCCCCCGGCGGCGCAGTCGCCCCCGGCCCAGACCCCGGGCACGGAGGTGCGCCCCGGTCCCTCGACCGCGATCTTGCGGCCATCGAGCTCTGGCAAGCCCTCGGCAACCAGGCTCTGGCCGATGGCCCGGAAGACCTGATCGGCGGGCAGGCGGAAGCTCTCGCCCGTGGGCGTCAGATCATCGTCGGTGAACTCGAACTCGATCTCGCGCACCGCGCCGTTGCCGTGTACCGCCTTCGGCGTGGCATTGCAGATGATCCGCACGCCCTTGGCCTGCGCCAGTTCCTGCTCGAATGCGCTCGCCGCCATGCGCTCCTGCGAGCGGCGGTAGACGATGGTCACGTTGAGCGCGCCCAGCAACTTCGACTGCACGGCGGCATCGACTGCGGTCATGCCACCGCCAATCACCACCACGTCGCGGCCCACCGGCAGCGCGGCGAGATCACCCGCCTGCCGCAGATCGGCAATGAAATCGACCGCGTTCGTGACGCCCTCGCGATCGTCGCCGCCGATCCCCAGCGCATTGACCCCGCCAAGGCCCAGTCCGAGGAACACCGCGTCATAATCCGAGCTCAGCTCTGCCAACGTAATGTCACGCCCGAGCATCCGGCCCGTCTCGATGGCGATGCCACCGATTCCCAGCAGCCAGTCCACCTCGCGCGCGGCGAAATCGTCTGTGCTCTTGTAGGCGGCGATGCCGAACTCGTTGAGCCCGCCGGGCTTGGCGCGCGCATCGAGGATCACGACGTCATGACCCTTCATCGCCAGACGGTGCGCGCAGGACAGGCCCGCAGGCCCCGCCCCAACCACCGCAACGCGCTTTCCCGTCGGCGCGGCGCGCTCGAATGGGTGGGTGTTGCGCGCCATGATGCGGTCTGTGGCGTAGCGCTGCAGCCGACCGATCTCGACCGGCTTGCCCTCGGCCACCTCGCGCACGCAGACCTCCTCGCAGAGCGTCTCGGTGGGGCAGACCCGGGCGCACATGCCGCCGAGGATGTTCTGCGACAGGATCGTCTTGGCCGCCGCCTCGGGCGTGCCGGTGGCGATCTGCCGGATGAAGAGCGGAATGTCGATCGAGGTCGGGCATGCCGTCGCGCAGGGCGCGTCGTGGCAGAAATAGCAGCGATCCGCCGCCACCAGGGCCTCGTGATCATCGTAAGGTGGGTGCAGGTCCGAGAACCCCTCTTCCAGCGCCTGCGGCTCAAGCCGTCCCGCGCGGATCCCTCCTGCCAGTTGTCTTGCGTCCATCGGTCGCCTCCCCGCTGCCTTGCGCAATGGAGAAACGCTCTCACAGGTCAAATTTTTTATCAATCGGTAAAATAATTGCATCGCCCGACGCGGGGGAAATTGCTCAAAACCCGGGCAGAAACGCAGAAAGGCCGCGCATCGCTGCGCGGCCTTCCAAGGATCGTACGAACAGAAGGATCAGTTCTGCGCGTAGTATTCGATGACGAGGTTCGGTTCCATCTGAACCGCGTAGGGCACGTCGGCGAGGCCGGGGGTGCGCACGAAGGTCGCGGTCATCTTGGAGTGGTCGGCCTCGATGTAGTCGGGAACGTCACGCTCTGCGAGCTGGACGGCCTCGAGCAGAACAACCATCTGCTTCGACTTCTCGCGGACCTCGATCACGTCGCCTTCCTTCACGCGGTAGGAGGGGATGTTCACGCGCTTGCCGTTCACCATCACGTGGCCGTGGTTCACGAACTGACGGGCCGCGAAGACGGTCGGCACGAACTTGGCGCGGTAGACGACGGCGTCCAGGCGGCGCTCGAGCAGGCCGATGAGCAGCTCACCGGTGTCACCCTTGAGGCGTTCCGCGTCGCCGAAGATGCGACGGAACTGCTTCTCGGTCAGGTCACCGTAGTAGCCCTTGAGTTTCTGCTTGGCGCGGAGCTGCAGACCGAAGTCCGACATCTTGCCCTTGCGGCGCTGGCCGTGCTGGCCGGGGCCGTATTCGCGCTTGTTCACCGGGGACTTGGCACGGCCCCAGATGTTCTCGCCCATGCGGCGGTCAATTTTGTACTTGGCAGACGTGCGTTTGGTCACGGCTGATCTCCTTCATAAGTTGTGAAGGGCGTTGTCCTTCTGCCCGGAGGCCGACAGGCATCCCCTTGCGGGGGCCACCAACACCAATGAGCGGGCGCTTATATGGGGATCGCGGTGGGAGTCAACTGCTGTTTGCAGGCGCACCCTGTCTTCCCTGGCCCTGCGGCGCTTGATCCAATGCCAAACCTCGTGCCTGCAACCTGACGGGGCGCTCGGCCCGCGCGACACCGACACCACGAAGCGTGCGCGTCGCGGTCCATCACCAGCAGGTGTTGCCGGTCTTCCAGCCGGCCTGCAGGCGGGCGGGGGAAGCGCCGTGCGCGCCACCTTGCGATGCACGATTTCGGCGGGCGATGACCGCGCTTCGGCCGTATACGCGCTTCAGCTTCGACATCCTCGAGATCGGCAGACAGGTGATCCGCGGCATCGACCGGGCCCCGGACGAAGCGGTGCTGCTGCGCGTCACCGCGGCCGAATCGATTGAGACGCGGACCAAGTCAGAGCTCGCCACGACCGCCGAGGACACCTGCCTGGATCGGTACGACCAAGCCGCGCCGATCGTGCTCAAAGGGACGCTGGGCTAGGCGCCAAACGTCTCCTCTCCCTAAATTCTTGCAAAATCGGCGCAACTCCCCCTGCGGACGATTTTCTCCCGCCTGACTTCACAGCCTGCGACGAATTGCGCAAACAGGTGAGAATCGACGCCGCCGCCTCTGTGCAGTTGCGGATCCCCGCGTTATCAAAAGAACCAAGGCCAGATGCGGAGCCACTGCCCCCGCCAAGAGGGCGAGGGGACGCGGTCCGATCGCATGTTTGCTTGGAGGGAGAATTTCATGACCAATGTCGTAATCGCGTCCGCGGCACGTACCGCCGTGGGCAGCTTCAGCGGCGCCTTCGCCAATACCCCCGCCCATGACCTCGGCGCGGCCATGCTCGACGCGCTGGTCGCCCGCGCCGGCATCGACAAGGGCGAGGTGTCCGAGACCATCCTCGGCCAGGTGCTCACCGCGGCCCAGGGTCAGAACCCGGCGCGCCAGGCGCATATCAATGCCGGTCTGCCCAAGGAAAGCTCGGCCTGGTCGATCAACCAAGTCTGCGGCTCGGGCCTGCGCACCGTGATGCTGGGCGCACAGCACATCCTGCTTGGCGACGCCGACATCGTCTGCGCCGGCGGTCAGGAGAACATGACCCTTGCGCCCCATGCCGCGCATCTGCGCGCCGGCCACAAGATGGGCGATGTGAGCTACATCGACACGATGATCCGCGACGGCCTCTGGGATGCCTTCAACGGGTACCACATGGGCCAGACCGCCGAAAACGTCGCGCAGCAGTGGCAGATCAGCCGCGAGCAGCAGGACGAATTCGCGCTGGCCTCGCAGAACAAAGCCGAGGCGGCACAGAAGGCCGGCAAGTTCGACGACGAGGTGATCCCCTTCACCGTCAAGACCCGCAAGGGCGAGATCATCGTCGACAAGGACGAGTACATCCGCCACGGCGCCACCATAGAGGCGATGCAGAAGCTGCGCCCGGCCTTCGCCAAGGACGGCTCGGTCACCGCGGCCAACGCCTCGGGCATCAACGACGGCGCCGCAGGTGTGCTGCTGATGAGCGCCGACAATGCCGAAAAGCGCGGCATCGAGCCGCTCGCCCGCATCGTCTCTTACGCCACCGCGGGTCTCGACCCGTCGATCATGGGCGTCGGACCGATCCACGCCTCGCGAAAGGCGCTGGAGAAAGCCGGCTGGAAGCCCGAGGACCTCGATCTCGTCGAGGCCAACGAGGCCTTCGCCGCGCAGGCCTGCGCGGTGAACAAGGACATGGGCTGGGATCCGGCGATCGTGAACGTGAACGGCGGCGCCATCGCCATCGGCCACCCGATCGGTGCCTCGGGCGCCCGCATTCTGAACACGCTGCTCTTCGAGATGAAGCGGCGCGACGCCAAGAAGGGCCTCGCGACGCTCTGCATCGGGGGCGGTATGGGCGTCGCCCTGTGTGTCGAACGAGACTGACGACGTGAAGAGGGGCGCCCCGGCGCCCCTTTTTCTTAGCGCGGATTGCCGCACGTGGAAAACCTCTGCGCAATAATATTGCTGTAAAGTTTTAAACAGAGTAAGAACATTACCGGACTACGAAGGTTCCGAATTGGAGGGAAGAATGACGAAAGTTGCATTGGTCACCGGCGGCAGCCGCGGGATCGGGGAGGCGATCTCGAAGGCACTCAAGGCCGAAGGTTACGAAGTCGCAGCGACATACGCCGGCAACGACGAGAAGGCCCAGGCCTTCACCGCGGAAACGGGCATCAAGACCTACAAGTGGAACGTCGCGGATTACGAGGCATCCAAGGCTGGCATCGCGCAGGTCGAGGCGGATCTCGGCCCGATCGACGTGGTGGTGGCCAATGCCGGCATCACCCGCGACGCGCCCTTCCACAAGATGACCCCCGAGCAATGGAAAGAGGTCATCGACACCAACCTCACCGGCGTGTTCAACACCGTGCACCCGCTCTGGCCGGGCATGCGCGAGCGCAAGTTCGGGCGGGTCATCGTCATCTCGTCGATCAATGGCCAGAAGGGCCAGTTCGCGCAAGTGAACTACGCCGCAACCAAGGCGGGTGATCTAGGCATCATCAAGTCTCTGGCGCAGGAAGGCGCACGCTATGGCATCACCGCCAATGCCATCTGCCCCGGGTACATCGCCACCGAGATGGTCATGGCCGTGCCCGAGAAGGTGCGCGAGCAGATCATCGCGCAGATCCCCGCCGGCCGCCTTGGCGAGCCCGAGGAGATCGCCCGCTGCGTGGTCTTCCTCGCCGACGAGAAGGCTGGCTTCGTGAACGGCTCGACAATCTCGGCCAACGGCGGTCAGTTCTTCGTCTGACGCCCGCGCAGACATGATCAATGACAGGCCCCGGGCGCCCGCTCCGGGGCCTTTTGGTATAACAGGTCGGCACCTTTCCGTCGGCTGTGCACTGATGCAGCCCTTTCGCGCGGCCATATTCGTTTTCAGAAAACCCGCTAGCGCCTATATGGGGATCAATTCTTCATCAGGAGAGAGACCATGCTTACACAGATCAAGGGCCTGCATCACGTGACCGCGCTGGCCAGCAGTGCGTCTCGGAACAACACCTTCTTCACCCACACGCTTGGCCTGCGGCGGGTCAAAAAGACCGTCAACTTCGACGCCCCCGACGTCTATCACCTTTACTACGGTGACGAACTGGGCACTCCCGGCAGCGTCATGACCTACTTCCCCTTCCCCCATGCCACCCGCGGCCGCCGGGGCACCGGCGAGGTCGCGACCACCGCCTTCGCCGTCCCCGAGGGGTCGCTCGACGCCTGGGAGGCGCGACTGACCGAGGCCGGCGTCACCGGGATCGACCGGCTCAACCGCTACGGCGAGCACCGCCTCGCCTTCGAGGGACCGGACGGCGAAGGGCTGGCACTGGTCGAGGCCGAAGACAGCCGTCTTCCCTGGACCGGTGGCAGTGTCGGTGAGGACATTGCGATCCGCGGCTTCCACTCGGTGCAGATGCGCCTGCGCGACGCGGGGCCGACCGCCGAGCTGATGGGCGCCATGGGCTACAAGGAAGAGTGCCGCCAGGCCAACGTGATGCGCCTGGTGTTGCCGGAGCATAATGGTGCGGGCACCATCGACATTGAAACCGTCGACGCCCCCCAAGGAACCCAGAGCGCCGGCAGCGTCCATCACATCGCCTTCGCGGTGGAGGATCGCGCGGCACAGCTCGAAGTGCGCAAGGCGCTCACCGAGCAGGGCTACCAGATCACGCCGCAGATCGACCGGGATTACTTCTATGCGATCTACTTCCGAAGCCCCGGCGGCGTTCTCTTCGAAGTGGCGACCAACGAACCCGGCTTCGACCGTGACGAGGATCGCGCGCACCTCGGCGAGGCGCTGAAGCTGCCGAGTCAGCACGCGCATCTGCGCGAGCAGCTCGAGAAGACCCTCGAGCCCATCGACTGATGTCTTCCGGGACCAATTTATCGCAGATTGGAATCCCTCCTCTCAAGGCAGCGCCCCCGGAGTTTGGGTCTCCGGGGGCGCTTTCTTTGACAGGGCGCGGCACGCACGACCTTCCGAATGCGCGGACCAATCGGGCCGCGGCCATCCTTGCAAGGGTGAAAAGGGATGCGTGTTGAAAGGCGTGCTCTGAAATGCCGCATCGTCGCGCGCCGGTTGGCGCCTTGCCCTGCTGCCCGGGCCCGGAGATTCGGGCCCGGAACCTCTGCGATCCTGAGGCGCGGCGGCCACTTGGATCGGTGTCTCACGTCCACTCTCGAGGCAGGTAGGTGGCTGTCCCTCGCGGGTGCTGCCTGCCCGTGCCTAGTTAGGTGGCCTCTGCCGAGAGCCGGCTAATCTCTTCCTTGATCCGGAGTTTCTGCTTCTTCAGGGCTGCAACATGCAGGTCGTCCACGCCCGGACTACGCTGCATTTCTTCCACCGTGGTGGCGAGGTTCTGGTGCTTCTTCTTCAGTTCCTGCAGGTGAGAAGTTAAGCTCATTATATCCTCCTTCTTGCTTTGGGCACATACAGTGCAGCATAACTTTTACATTCTGTCACGCCGCACCCGCAGCATTGCTTAGCGCAGGCTCAAGGCGATGCTCGGACTTTCGCTCACCCACCAAAGATGATCGATTTTCCGTCACGCAAGGCTGCTTTAACGACATTTGTATAATCTTCGCCGTCTTCAAGGTGGCACGCGCCAGCGTGAAGCACGAGCGGCGGGCAAAGGCGGAAAGCTGCCCGCCCTCCTTTGCGTCCGCGCGCGAGAATCAGCCGGGGCGCGCGGCCCTCGCGCGGGGCAAGCGGCAGCACCTCGACAGAGCCCAGATGCGCATTCAGCGCGGCCAGCAGTTCCGGCAACCGCTCCACCCGTTGCACGAAGGTCGCGGTACCGCGTGGCTTGAGACGCTTCGCGGCCAGCGCCACCCAATCCCCCAGCGGAAGCGCGCCGGCCTGCGCCAGCTCGATCCCCGCATCCGGCGAGACGCTGCGCTTGCCCGGCTCGAAATACGGCGGGTTGGCGAAAACGTGATCGAAGCAGCGCGCCTTCAGCGCGGCGGGCGGCCGCGCGAGGTCCGCTTCGAGGATCTCCCCCTCGAGACCGTTCTCGGCAATGTTACGCCGCGCGAGCGCGGCATAGCCGGGCTGAAGCTCCACGCCGGCCACCCGCAGCCCGCCAACACGCACGCCAAGACAGACCAGCGCCGGGGCTGCGCCGCAGCCGAGCTCCAGCACCTCCTGCCCGGGCCGCGCCTCGACACTCGCCGCCAGCAGTACGGGATCCACCCCGGCGCGATATCCAAGACCTTGTTTCGGCTGCCATATCTTTGCACGCCCGCCGAGGAAGTCGTCGCAGCGCAGCGCCTCCTCGGCAAAGATGTCGCGTCTCACGCGCCGGACTCGAACGAAATGCCGAAGTCGCGCAGCACCCGCCGTGCCGCCTCGAGCTCGCCGCTGCGGACCATCAGCCTGCGCGGAAGTATACCCAAGGAGCCCTCGAGGACGCTCATATTTACGTCCAACTCAAAGCTGTCTATACCCTGCCCATCAAGGAGGGTCTTCGCCAGCGGTATCAGGGTGATGTCGGTTGTGCGCAGAAGTTCTTCCATACTGGGGATGTAAGGACAGGGCCCCGGCCTTGTCGAGCCTGTGACGGGGGTCTGATGGGCTTGGATACGGCAAAAGCGAAACCGCACGATCGCCTGGCGTCGATGCTGTCCGACGAGATGGGTGCGGTGAACACCCTGATCCGCGAGCGGATGGCCTCGAAACATGCGCCGCGCATCCCGGAGGTGACCGCGCATCTGGTCGAGGCGGGCGGCAAGCGCCTGCGTCCGATGCTGACGCTGGCCGCGGCGAATATCTGTGGCTACGACGGCCCCTACCACGTGCATCTCGCCGCGACGGTGGAGTTCATCCATACCGCGACCCTGCTGCATGACGACGTGGTCGACGAAAGCGCGCAGCGGCGCGGCCGGCCCACCGCCAACCTGCTGTGGGACAACAAGTCCTCGGTGCTGGTCGGCGACTATCTCTTTGCCCGCAGCTTCCAGCTGATGACCGAGACCGGCAACTTGCGCGTGCTGGAAATCCTGTCGAACGCCTCTGCAACCATCGCCGAGGGCGAGGTGCTGCAACTCACCGCTGCGCAGGATCTCGGCACCACCGAGGACATCTACCTGCAGGTCGTGCGCGGCAAGACCGCCGCGCTCTTCTCGGCCGCGACCGAGGTGGGCGGAGTCATTTCCGGGGCCGACCCGGCGCAGGTGCAGGCGCTCTTCGATTATGGCGACGCGCTTGGCATCGCCTTCCAGATCGCCGATGACCTGCTCGATTACATGGGTGAAAGCGCGGCCACCGGCAAGAACGTCGGCGACGACTTCCGCGAACGAAAGTTGACCCTGCCCGTAATCAAGGCCGTGGCCGCCGCCGACTCCGAGGAGCGCGCCTTCTGGCAGCGCACCATCGAGAAGGGCAAGCAGGAAGAGGGCGATCTCGACTACGCGCTCGAGCTGCTGCACAAGCACGGGGCGCTGGACGCCACGCGCGAGGATGCGCTCGGCTGGTCGGAAAAGGCCAAGGCCGCGATGGCGCAGCTGCCGCAGTCCGAACTCCGCGACGTGATGATCGAGTTGGCAGATTTCGTGGTGGCGCGGCTCTACTGAGCCCGCGCCCGTCGCGGTAAGGCCAAGATCAGCCCCGGCGCGGCATCGCCCGCGCCTGCTGATCCCCCAAGAGCCCCTCGGCGATCCACCACTCCGGGCGGGCCGCGCGCAGGGCCTCTGCCCCCGCCCCTGCCTCTGCCATCGTGGCGAAGAGCCCGAAGCAGGTGGCCCCCGATCCCGACATGCGCGCCAGCCGGCAGCCCGGCAGAGCGGCCAGTTCCGCCAGCAGGGTGCCGATCACCGGCTCCAGCGCGATGGCCGCGGGCTCCATGTCGTTGCGCATGCCCGCCAGCCAGTTGATCAGCGGCTCGGGTTCGGTGAACTCCGGCAGATGCTCGGGCATCGGGGGATTGTCGCGCGCGGTGAGGCTACGGAAAATCTGCGGTGTCGAGACCGGCACCCGCGGGTTGACGAGCACAGCGGGCAGCGGGGGCAGGCTGACGTGCGTCAGACCTTCGCCGATCCCGCGAACCCGTACCGGGCGCGAAGCAAGACACATGGGCACGTCCGCCCCGAGCGCCAGAAGCGCCGCTTCCGCCCGCGCCAGACCATCGGCATCCAACGCCCCGGCCTCGGCCAGCACGGCGCGGGCCGCCGCCGCAGCGTCCGCCGAGCCGCCGCCGATGCCCGAGGCCACCGGCAGGACCTTTTCCAGCACGATCGCGGCGCCCTGACCCTCCCCCACCATGGCGGCGGCGCGCAGGGCGAGATTGTCGCCATTGGCGGGCAGCCCCTCGGCCTCCGGCCCTTCGAGGCGAAGGGTCAGCTCCTCGGCTGGCGCGACGCGAAGCGTGTCGCCCACCGGCGCGAAGGCGACCAGCGAGTCGAGCAGGTGATAGCCGTCGTCGCGCTGGCCGGTAATGTGCAGGGTCAGATTGACCTTCGCCGGGGCGAAGACGTCACTCCACGTCATGCGCCACCTTCAGCGGCGGCCGGCCCTCTTCGGCAAGCACGGTATCGAGCCCAACTGCCAGCTTCCGGCGGATACGCTCTGGCTCGACATCGTCCGAGGCGTCTTCCCAGCCGACGAAGGAGAGCGCGCGCTGCCACTGGAAGCGCGCCTCGGTCTTGCGGCCGACGGCCCAGTAGACGTCGCCGAGGTGGTCGTTGACCACCGGGTCGACCGCCATCAGCTCGGCAGCGCGCTCCATGTGGCCCACCGCCTCGTCGTAGCGCCCCAGCCGGTAGAGCGCCCAGCCGAGGCTGTCGACGATATAGCCGCTCTGCGGCTCTGCCTCGACGGCGCGCTCGATCATCTCCAGCGCCTCGTCGAGGTTCACGTGGTGCTCGACCATGGAATACCCGAGGTAGTTCAGCACCTGCGGCTGGTTCGGCACGAACTCCAGCGCGGCGCGGAAGTCCTTTTCGGCGGCCTCCCAGTTCCCGTCCCGCTCCTTGCAGATCCCGCGGGCGTAATAGAGGAACCATTGCGCCGGATCGGGCTCGGCGAAGGTGGCCAGCGCCCGGTCATAGGCGGTGATCGCCTCCCCGTAGCGCTCGAGCTGCCGCATCAGATCCCCAAGCGCCGATTGCACCGCCGGCAGGTTGCCATGCGTGTCGGCCAGCTGTTCCAGCACCTCGACCGCGGCATCGAGCTTGCCCTCGGCGCGCAGCGCGTCGGACCGGCCCAGCTCTGCCACGTGGTATGCGGCATCTTCGCGTGGCACGCGGCGATAGGTAGCGGCGGCGAGCTCGTACTGGCCCATCTTCTCCAGCAGTTCACCCGCCATCAGCAGCGCGCCGACGTGATCGGGGCGCAGGTACTCGGCCACGCGCACGTGCAGCAGCGTGTAATCCTCGGCGGATTCATTGGCCAGCGCACCGGCAATGGTGAAGAAGACCTCGGCAATGCCGTCGCGGGCCGAGGTGACGATGTCGAATGGCAGCGTCTCGCCCGCCTCGAGCTTGGCACGCAGATCCTCCATGCCGGGGTCGAGCTGCTGCCCGAAGGCCTCGTCGATCAGCGACACGGCATCGGACTGGCGGTTGATCTGCGACAAGATCTGGATCCGCGCCAGCACCGCGCTGCGGGTCATCTGCATGCCGCCGCCCGCAGGATCGGCAAAAATCGCCTCGGCCCCCTCGAAGTCGCCGACGGATGCCAGCGCCATGGCCTTGTGATAGGCGGCGAAACCGGCGAGTCCACGCTCTTCGGCCACGGCATCGAAGGAGGCCAGTGCCGCGCTCACGTCGCCGCGGCCCAGCTCGGCCCAGGCCTTCAGCAGCCCGTCGACCAGCGCCCCCGCCGAGCGGCCTTCTTCGATCCGCTTCAGCAGCTCGGCGTAGTTCTCTTCGTGGGCCAGCACGGCAATCTCGGCAAGCTGGCCGATCTGACTGCTGTGGCCCAGTGCCGTGAGACGTTCGGCCAGCGCCTCGGCCCGGACGAAATCGCCGAGGCCGATGTTCGCCAGCGCGGCGCGCTCGAGCAGGTCTGCGTTCTCGGGGTCGTGCTTGACCGCCTCGCCGTAGTAGCGGGCCGCCGCCTTGAAGTCCCCGGCGAAGCTGGCCTGCCGTGCGGCAAGGTAGTCGCCCGACAGGCTGTCGGCGGAAACCGCCCCGGCCCCTGCCACCATCAGTGCAAGCGCGAGAACCGTGCCGCGAAGTGTCCCGAATGCCTTGCCCGACATGCCGCCTCCTGTTGATTGGTTGGCGCGAAGACTAGACCGCGCCGCTCCCCGGCGCAATCCGCGCCCCGTTCACGGGGCGGCGAGCGCGAGGCCCCGCCGGCACACACGCCGAGCGTTGCAACCATTTGCCGCTCTCCCGGCATCAGTGTTTGATTTGTATTCCAAATCATTTTGACATACATGCTTTTCATGACACAGACTCCCTCCCCCCGCGACCGCTTCGGCTTTGCCTTCATCACCCTTGCCCGGCAATGGCACCGGGTGGTCGACACGCGCCTTGCAGAAGCCGGCCTCAGCGACGCCACTTGGCGTCCGCTCGTCCACCTCGCCGAAGGCGGAGACGGCATAAGCCAGCGCGATCTCGCGGCGCGGATCAGCCTCGACACCTCGACGTTGGTGCGGCTCCTCGACATGTTGGAGACCCGCGGCCTCGTCGAGCGGCGGGTCGATTCCTCGGACCGCCGCGCGCGCCGCATCCATCTGACCGCGGAGGGGCGGACCGAGCTCGCGCGCATCCGCGCCATGCTGTTGCAGGCCGAACGTGAACTCCTCGCCGAGATCACCGAAGACGAGACAGGCGCCATGCTGGACGCCTTCACCCGCATCGCCGCCCGCGCCGAGGCCATGCTGACCGAGGAGGCGGAGGCGTGAGCGCCGCGCTGGAAAGCCTTGGCTTCAACAAGGCCCGGCTGACCTTTGCCCTGCGCACCGCCTTTGCCGCCTGCCTGGCGCTGGTGGCGGCCTGGCTGCTCGGTCTGGAGCACCCTCAATGGGCGGGGATGACCGTCTGGGCGGCCTCGCAGCCAGTCCGGGGGCAATTGCTGGAAAAGGGCCTTTTCCGCTTCGCCGGCACGGTGATCGGCACGGTCGCCGGCGTCGGGCTGATCCTGGCCATGCAGGTCCACCCGGCCCTGCTGGTCATCGGGCTGGCACTCTGGGTCGGGCTCTGCACCGGGCTCGCCAACCTCCTGCGCGGCTTTTTCGCCTATGGCACGGTGCTGGCGGGCTATACCGCCGCGATGGTCGCCCTGCTCGACGTCGGCCACCCCGAGACCGTCTGGGCGCTCGGCGCAGACCGGATGGCGACGGTGCTGGTGGGCGTGCTCGCCGCGCTGGTGGTGGGTTGGCTTTTTGCGCCCGCCGCCGACGGCGACGCGTTGCGCTCGCGCGTCCGTGGCATACTGGCCGACCTCTGCGACCAGCTTTCGAGGCATGGCTCCGACCCCGAAGCGGCGCGGCGCCTGATCTCGGACATGGCAGACATTGAGGAGGCGCTCGACCCGCATGCCGCTGGCTCGCTTCGCTCGCGCCGCGAGACTCGCGCCAGCCGCGCGCTGCTGTCGACCGCGCTGTCGGTGCTGCTCTGGCACCGCGGGCAAAAGGCAAACACCCTGCCCGACGCCGCGTGCTTGGCCCTGAATGAGGCCGCCGAGGCCCTGCGCGGGGGCGACAGCGCTGCAGCGCACGCCGCGCTCGGGCGCGCCGCGGCCGATCCCGACGCTGCGGAGACACTGCAACCCCTGGTCCAGGCCCTCGCCCGCTGGCGCGCGCCCGAAAACCGCTCGGCCCCGGGGGCCGAGCACCTTTTGCCCGTGGTGCTGCACCGCGATTGGATCGGCGCCCGCGAGGCGGCGATCCGCGCCACCGGCGCACTGCTGCTCTTCGGCCTGATCTGGCAGATCACCGGCTTCGCGGCCGGCGCCTTCCTGCTGCTCGGGATGTCGATCATGATCTCTATCTTCACCACCTTCGAGAACCCGATCGCCCTGCTGCCCTACGTGTTCCTTGGCCAGCTCATGGGCGCGGGCATGGCACTGGCGATCCGCTGGCTGATCTGGCCGCAGGCGGGGGCGGATTGGCAGCTTGTGGCGATGGTGCTGCCGTTCATCTTGCTTGGCGGCCTGCTCGGCGGGCACGACCGGGGCATGAGGGTCAGCTTCGATGTCAACATGGTGATGCTGCTCCTGCTGCACCCGGCGCTGCCGCTCACCGGCGATTTTGGCACTTCTGTGCTTATGGCTCTTGCCGTTGTAGCCGCGCCGCTCACCGCACTGGTGGCCTATCGCACGGTCTATCCGCCGACCCTGCGCCGCAAGCAGGTCACGCTGGCGAAGATGATGCTGCACGATGTGGCGGCGTTGGCCGGTGATGGCGAAGCGCTGCGCCACCGCGCGGCCTGGCGCGCCCGGTTCTATCACCGAATGCTGCGGCTCTTCCGGCTGACCGGGCGCTCGGCAAGGGCGCAGCGCAGCGCACTAGACAGCGGGCTGGCGCTGCTTGATCTTGGCCATGCGACCCTGCGGGCGCATGAGATCCTCGCAAACCCCGCCACGCCTCCCGCCAAACGCCGCGCACTCAAGGCGGCGCTGGCCCGGCTCGAACGCATCCGCGAAACTCCGGCTCGCGCCGAAGGCGCCCTCAGCCGTCTTGCGCGGCGTGAAATCGGGGCGGATGCCGAGATCTTCCGCCATGCGGCGCGCAGCGCGGCATTGCTGGCGCGCTAAAAGGGCGCCTTAGAGACGCCGCAGCCAGCGGTGCGCCAGCGCCATCTTCTCGCGCACCGGCTGGGTCAGCACGAAGGGATAGAGATCGGGCAGGTCGAGCGCCCGGTTCACGTGGTTCACCGCGATCGACAGGTTTACGGCGCGGGTGATCAGCGCCTCGGTGTCGGTTTCTAGGTAGGGATCGTAGCCCTCCGCCGGGAAATCCGGCAGCCGCAAACCGCTGGCCAGACCGCTGTCGAGCATCGAGACAAGATGCTGCAGATGCGCGAGGGTTTCGGCCCAGTCCTCGTGCGGGTGGGCGGTGGCATAGGTCGTGATGTACTCCGAGCCGGGCTCTTTCGGAGCCTTGTAATGCTGATCCAGGGCCTCCGCGTAATCCGCGCGCTCGTCCCCGAAGCGCGCCCGGAAATCTTCGAGAAAGGCCGGATCCTCGGCCAGCCGCAGGAAGAGGAAATGCGCCATCTCGTGCCGCATGTGCCCGAGCATCGTGCGGTAGAGTTCTTCGAACTGCTCCTGCCGGCGCGCGAGGACTGCCTCGCTCGCCTCGGTGACGTTAATGGTGATGACCCCGTTCGCATGTCCCATGACCACGTCCGCCTCGCCATGAAGCGTCTCCTCCGAGAGCATGCGAAAGACCGGGCGCGGGCCGATGTCGGCGGGCGTGAACCAGCCCCAGCGCGCCAGCTCGGCGAGCATCTGGCGCTTGACCAGCTCGCTGTCGGCCCAGAGCGGAAGGTTCTGCTCGGCGCGCAGGTCGGGCACCGTCTCGGTCATTGCGCAGGACCGGCAGAGATCGCCCTCTTCTGCCACCCAGTTGCAGGCGATGTCATCGCGATTGGCGCAATGCCGGGCGCCCGCGAGCATGGCCTGCGCGTCGGGATCGAAGCTGACCTCCTGCCCGCAGCTGCAGGCGAGGTTGTGGAAGTAGACCCTGCTCGAGCAGGCGGGGCAGCGGAAGATTTGCATCTGGGATTCTCATGTGCGGGGTACGAGTCGGTAACTTCTCGGGGCGACCATGCGTTCCCATGCATCAATCAAGCCCATCAGAGGGCGCATGGAAAGGGGATTGCGTGAGGGGTGGAGACGGTGGCGCGCGTTCTCGGCGGCAAAGCGCGCGCAGCCACAGCCGCCCTTGGGTGAATCACCCTTGCGAAATCCGCAGCAGACACGTATATGCCCCTTCAACAGCGGCGCGTCGGTCCTGGCACCGAAGCTCCACCGGGAAACACCGACGGGCCGCGCGCCCGTATTTTTGTTTCCGAAGGAGTCGGAGAAACATGACCGACCTCATCGCCAAATCATCGCTCGACAAGCGCCTCGCCGAGATCGTCGGCCCCGTCATCGAAGACATGGGGTTCGAACTTGTGCGCATCCGTCTCATGGGGGGCAAGACCGCCACCCTGCAGATCATGGCCGAACGCCCCGAGGGCGGCATCGAAGTCGATGAATGCGCCGACATCTCCACCGCGGTCTCCGCCGTGCTCGACGTCGAGGACCCGATCATCGACGCGTATACGCTCGAGGTTTCCTCGCCCGGGATCGACCGCCCCCTCACCCGCCTCAAGGACTTCGAGACCTTCGAGGGCTACGAGGTGAAGATCGAAACCGCCGAGATGATCGACGGCCGCAAGCGCTGGCGCGGCGTGGTCGCCGGGGTCGAGGGCGGCGAAGTGCTGCTCAACATCGAGGAGGGCGGCGAAGACCAAACCATTGGCCTGCAATTCGACTGGCTGTCGGACGCCAAGCTGGTGCTCACCGACGATCTGATCCGAGACATGCTTCGTGCCCGCAAGGCGCAGGAAGTGGACGAAACCAAATTCGACGACATCGAGGCCGACGACGCGGCCGCTCAGGAGGACTAAGACCATGGCCATCACCTCTGCCAACCAGCTCGAGCTTCTGCAGACCGCAGAAGCCGTCGCTCGCGAGAAGATGATCGACCCCTCGCTGGTGATCGAAGCGATGGAAGAGAGCCTCGCCCGCGCCGCCAAGAGCCGCTACGGCTCGGAGATGGACATCCGCGTGAAGATCGACCGCAAGACCGGTCGCGCCAGCTTCACCCGCGTGCGCACCGTGGTCGAGGATGACCTTCTCGAGAACTACCAGGCCGAGATGACCGTCCAGCAGGCCAAGCAGTACATGGCCGAGCCCAAGGTCGGCGACACCTATGTCGAGGAAGTCCCGCCGGTCGACCTCGGCCGTATCGCCGCGCAGAGCGCCAAGCAGGTGATCCTGCAGAAGGTGCGCGAAGCCGAGCGTGACCGCCAGTACGAGGAATTCAAGGACCGTCAGGGCACGATCATCAACGGCCAGGTCAAGCGCGAGGAATACGGCAACGTCATCGTCGACGTGGGCCGTGGCGAAGCCATCCTGCGCCGCAACGAGAAGATCGGCCGCGAGAGTTACCGCCCCGGCGACCGCATCCGCTGCTACGTCAAGGACGTGCGCCGCGAAGCGCGCGGCCCGCAGATCTTCCTGTCGCGCACCGCGCCGGAATTCATGGCCGAGCTGTTCAAGATGGAAGTGCCGGAAATCTACGACGGCATCATCGAGATCAAGGCCGTGGCCCGTGACCCGGGCTCGCGCGCCAAGATCGGCGTCGTGTCCTACGATGGCTCGATCGACCCGGTCGGCGCTTGCGTGGGTATGCGCGGCAGCCGCGTGCAGGCCGTTGTGAACGAACTGCAGGGCGAGAAGATCGACATCATCCCGTGGAACGAGGACATGCCGACCTTCCTCGTGAACGCGCTGCAGCCGGCCGAAGTGTCGAAGGTGGTTCTCGACGAGGACGCCGAGCGCATCGAAGTCGTCGTGCCCGATGAACAGCTGTCGCTGGCCATCGGCCGCCGCGGCCAGAACGTGCGCCTCGCCTCGCAGCTGACCGGCCTCGACATCGATATCATGACCGAGGAAGAAGAATCGAAGCGCCGCCAGGCCGAGTTCGAAGAGCGCACCAAGCTCTTCATGGACACGCTGGACGTCGACGAGTTCTTCGCGCAGCTGCTGGTGGCCGAGGGCTTCACCAACCTCGAGGAAGTGGCCTACGTCGAGCTCGACGAGCTGCTGGTGATTGACGGCGTCGACGAAGGCACCGCCGAAGAGCTGCAGACCCGTGCCCGCGAGTTCATCGAAGAGCAGGCCCGCAAGGCGCTCGAGAAGGCGCGCGAGCTGGGCGTTGAGGAGAGCCTCATTGAATTCGAGGGCCTCACTCCCCAGATGGTAGAGGCACTGGCGCAGGACGACATCAAGTCGCTCGAAGACTTCGCCACCTGCGCAGACTGGGAACTTGCCGGTGGCTGGACCACGGTCGACGGCCAGCGCCAGAAGGACGACGGTCTGCTCGAGAAATTCGGCGTGGACCTCGAAGAGGCGCAGAATATGATCATGACCGCCCGCGTGATGCTGGGCTGGGTCGACCCCGAGGAACTCGTGTCCGGCGCGGCAGAGAGCGATGAGCTCGACGGCGAGCCCGACGAGGCGGAGGCCTGAGTCCCAGATGAGCCGCGGAGGTCAGGATAAGGACGGGGCAGACGGGCCCGAACGGCGCTGCATCGCCACTGGCGACGTGGAGCCCAAGGGCGGTCTGATCCGTTTCGTGGTCGGGCCCGAGGGTCAGGTCGTTCCTGACCTCGCGGGCAAGCTGCCCGGTCGGGGCATCTGGGTCTCGGCCGATCGCAAGGCATTGGAAAAGGCGGCGGGCAAGGGTCTCTTTGCCCGCGCGGCCAAGGGGCCGGTAACGGTTCCCGAAGGGCTGCCAGACCTCATCGAGGGCATGCTTGCCCGACGGGTGGTCGAGCTGATCAGTCTCGCCCGCAAGGGCGGCGGCGCGGTCTCGGGTTATGAAAAGGTGAAGGACTGGCTTTCGAAAGAGGAAGCCCGCGTCCTGATCCAGGCCGAGGACGGATCGGCCCGCGGGAAGACGAAATTGAGTACTCCCTACGGGGGGAACTACATCGGCTGGCTCACTGCGGACGAGCTGGGGCTGGCCTTCGGACGCGAAAAGGTGATACATGCAGCGCTTGGCGCTGGTGGACTCACCAAACGTGTTGTAGAGGAGGCCCAACGTTTGAAGGGCCTGCGCGTCGCATCGGCAGACGCGAAAACGGCAGCAGGGGCTGCCGCGGGCGGCAAGGGCCGCCGGAAAGGATAAGAGAATCTTAATGAGCGATAACGACGGCAAGAAGACTTTGGGTTTGCGCGGCGGCTCCCACTCGGGGAACGTGAAGCAGAGCTTCAGCCACGGCCGCACAAAGAACGTCGTGGTAGAAACCAAGCGCAAACGCGTCGTGGTCCCGAAAGCGGGCGCCGCAGGCGGTGCAAAGGGTTCGGGCGGCGGATCGCATGGCGGATCGGGCAAGCGCCCGGCGGGCATCACCGACTCGGAGATGGAACGCCGGCTGCGCGCGCTGCAGGCCGCTAAGGCGCGCGAAGCCGAAGAGACTGCTCAGCGCGAGGCCGTGGAAAAGGCCCGCGCCGAGGAGCGTGAGCGCATGCGCGCCGAAAAGGAACAGAAAGAGCGCGAGCAGCGCGAGGCCGAAGAGCGTGCCAAGGCGAAAGCCGAGGAAGAACAGCGCAAGGCCCGCGAAGCTGCCGAGGCCGCGGAAGCGGCCAAGAAGGCAGAAGCCGCGCCCAAGAAAGCCGCTGCTGCGGCCAAGGACGACAGCGCTGCAGGGGCTCCGGCCCGCGCAGGCGGTGCGCCCGGGGCCAAGCCGGCGGCTCAGCCGCAGCGCAAGGCCGAACGCGAGCGCGAAGAGCGTGGCCGCTCGGCGCGTGCCCGCGACGATGGCAACCGCCGCTCCGGCAAACTGACGCTGAACCAGGCTCTGGGCGGCGAAGGTGGCCGGCAGAAATCCATGGCCGCGATGAAGCGCAAGCAGGAGCGCGCGCGTCAGAAGGCCATGGGCGGTGCGCAGTCGCGCGAGAAGGTCGTGCGCGACGTTCAGCTGCCCGAGGCGATCACGGTGGCGGAACTCGCCAACCGTATGGCCGAGCGCGTGGCTGACGTGGTGAAGTCGCTCATGCAGAGCGGCATCATGGCGACGCAAAACCAGAGCATTGACGCCGACACGGCGGAACTGATCATCGAGGAGTTCGGCCACCGCGTGACCCGCGTGTCCGATGCTGACGTCGAGGACGTGATCAAAACCGTGGACGACAAGCCGGAAGACCTCCTGCCGCGTCCGCCGGTCATCACGATCATGGGCCACGTCGACCACGGCAAGACCTCGCTGCTCGACGCGATCCGCAACACCAGTGTGACCTCCGGCGAAGCCGGCGGCATCACCCAGCACATCGGCGCCTACCAGGTGACGACGAAGAACGGCGACGTGCTGTCCTTCCTCGACACCCCGGGTCACGCCGCCTTCACCTCGATGCGCTCGCGTGGCGCGCAGGTGACGGACATCGTCGTGCTGGTGGTTGCCGCGGATGACGCCGTGATGCCGCAGACGGTCGAGGCGATCAGCCACGCGAAAGCGGCCAAGGTGCCGATGATCGTGGCGATCAACAAGGTCGACAAGCCGTCCGCGAACACGACCAAGGTGCGCACCGACCTGTTGCAGCACGAAGTCGTCGTCGAGGAAATGTCGGGTGACGTGCAGGACGTCGAGGTTTCGGCCAAGACCGGCCAGGGTCTCGACACGCTGCTCGAAGCCATCGCGCTGCAGGCGGAAATCCTTGAGCTCAAGGCCAACCCGAACCGCGCCGCACAGGGGGCTGTCATCGAAGCGCAGCTCGACGTGGGCCGTGGTCCGGTGGCGACGGTGCTCGTGCAGAACGGCACGCTCAAGCAGGGCGACATCTTCGTCGTGGGCGAGCAGTACGGCAAAGTCCGTGCGCTGATCAACGACAAGGGTGAGCGCGTTCAGGAAGCGGGACCGTCGGTGCCTGTCGAGGTGCTGGGTCTCAACGGCACGCCCGAGGCCGGCGACGTTCTCAACGTCACCGAGACCGAGGCGCAGGCACGCGAGATCGCCGAGTACCGCGCACATGTGACCAAGGACAAGCGCGCCGCAGCCGGTGCCGCGACGACCTTGGAACAGCTGATGCAGAAGGCCAAGGACGACGAGAACGTCTCGGAACTGCCCGTCATCGTGAAAGCGGACGTGCAGGGCTCGACCGAAGCGATCGTCCAGGCGCTCGAGAAGGTCGGCAACGACGAGGTCCGCGTGCGCGTCATCCACTCCGGTGTGGGCGCGATCACCGAGACCGACATCGGCCTCGCCGAAGCCTCGGGCTGCCCGGTCATCGGCTTCAACGTCCGTGCCAACGCTCCGGCCCGCAACGCGGCCAACCAGAAGGGCGTGGAGATCCGCTACTACTCGGTGATCTACGACCTCGTGGACGATGTGAGAGCGGCGGCCTCGGGCCTGCTGTCGAACGAAATCCGCGAGAACTTCATCGGCTACGCGGCGATCAAGGAAGTCTTCAAGGTGTCCAACGTCGGCAAAGTCGCCGGCTGCCTGGTCACCGAGGGCATCGCCCGCCGCTCCGCAGGTGTTCGCCTGCTGCGCGACAACGTGGTGATCCACGAAGGCACGCTGAAGACCCTCAAGCGCTTCAAGGACGAGGTTGCCGAGGTGCAATCCGGCCAGGAATGCGGCATGGCCTTCGAGAACTACGATGATATCCGCCCCGGCGATGTCATCGAGATCTTCGAGCGCGAGGAAGTCGAGCGGTCGCTCTGATCGCCCTGCCCTCCTGCGGCAGCTGAATTTGAAAAGGCCGGCGATCACCTCGCCGGCCTTTTTGCTTGAGCCTTTGGCTTGCCCTTGGAGCGTTCATCTTCCCTGCACCGTGGACCGTGCGATCTTTGCCGACGTCAGCTTGGGGCAAAAAAATACGAGCCGCCTTTTCAGGCGACTCGCATGTCGTTGACTTCTACGGGGCGTACAATCAGACCGGGCGCCCGGTGAAAACCTGCTGGCCGACGCGGACGACGAGACGCCCATCGGGAAGGGTCTTCTCAAGAAAGCCCTGGACCGAGATGCAGCTCCCCATGATGATGGTGCGCAACATGTTGTGTCCTAAACTAAAACTCTGTGCGAACCATTATTACCCCAGTGGGCGATCCGAAACTACACAATTCTTGCACAAAACTGTTTCAATAATGAGCAAAACTGCCTGTTTTTGCGCTGATTTTCTGATCATACGCCCCAAAGCATCAAGAAATCCTTGATCAGAGCAAATCCCTGAGAATCGGTATCAGTGGCACGTCGGCAGGCGGCATCGGGTAGTCGGTGAGTTCGCGCGCCCGCGCCCATTTCAGCACCTGCCCCTCGCGCGCCTGGGGCACGCCCTGCCATTTGCGACAGGCAAAAAGCGGCATCAGCAGGTGGAAATCGTCATAGGCATGCGAGGCAAAGGTCAGCGGCGCAAGGCAGCTGTCCCAGGTCTCGATCCCAAGCTCCTCGTGCAGTTCCCGGATGAGCGCCGCCTCCGGGGTCTCGCCCGGCTCGACCTTGCCCCCCGGAAATTCCCAGAGCCCGGCCATGGACTTGCCCTCGGGCCGCTGCGCTAAGAGCACGCGCCCCTCGACGTCGATGAGGGCAACGGCAGAGACGAGAACGATGTTTTTCATGGCGAGGGGCTTTCCGTAGATGCAGAAACGCGAGGGGCGGAGCCCCTCGCGCTCTCCGGGATATGTGCCCCCACAAAGAGGGGCAAGGCTGTTACGACCGGTAATCGGCGTTGATCGAGATGTAGCCGTGGGTCAGATCACAGGTCCAGACGGTGGCCATGCCCTGCCCCAGACCAAGATCGACCGAGACGGTGATCTCGGGCGCCTTCATCAGCCGGGCACCGTCTTCTTCGCGGTAGTCCGGCGAGCGCCAGCCCTTTTCCGCCACCAGCACGTCGCCAAAGCGGATCGTCAGAAGGTCACGATCCGCCGCCGCGCCGGACTTGCCGATCGCCATGACGATGCGGCCCCAGTTCGGGTCCTCGCCGGCGATGGCGGTCTTGACCAGCGGTGAGTTGGCGATGGCCATGGCGTGGGTGCGCGCGTCGGCGTCACTGGCGGCGCCGGTCACTTCGACGGTGACGAACTTGGTCGCCCCCTCGCCGTCCTTGACCACCTGGTGCGCGAGATCGAGGAAGACGGTCTCGAGCGCCTCGGCGAAGGCCGTGTCCGCTTCGGTCACCTCGATGCCCGAGGCGCCGGTGGCGCCCATGAGCAGCGTGTCGGAAGTGGAGGTGTCGCTGTCGACGGTGATGCAGTTGAAGCTGCGGTCGTTGATCTGGCTGACCAGTTTCTGCAGCAGGGTCTGCGGCACCTTCGCGTCGGTGAAGATGTAGACAAGCATGGTCGCCATGTCGGGCGCGATCATGCCCGAGCCCTTGGCGATGCCGGCGATCTTCACCGGCCCGCCCGGCAAGTCGACCGTGACGGTCGAGCCCTTGGGGAAGGTGTCGGTGGTCATGATCGCCTTGGCCGCGCCGGCGATGCCGGTGGCATCAAGCGCATTCACCAGCTCGTCCACTTTGGCGGTGATGCGCTCATGCGGCAGCGGCTCGCCGATCACCCCGGTCGAGGAGGAGAAGACGCGCGCCTCGGGCAGGCCCGTCGCCGCCGCCACCGCCGAGGTCACCGCGCGGGTGGACTCGATGCCATTGCGGCCGGTGAAGGCATTGGAGTTGCCCGAGTTCACGATGATCGCCGCGCCCTCGTCAGAGGTGGCGCCGATCTTGGCCTGGCAGTCGAGCACGGGGGCCGAGCGCGTGGCCGAGCGGGTGAAGACCCCCGCCATGGTGCTGCCTGCGTCGAGCAGGGCCAGCATGACGTCGGTGCGCCCCGCGTAGCGCACCCCCGCCGCGACAGAGGCAAAACGCACCCCGTCGATCACCGGCAGGTCGGGAAAGGCCGCAGGGGCCAGCGGGGAAACGGCGAGGGTCTTGGCCACTCAGTCCTCCAGCAGCTGCAGGTTGGACAGGATGGAGGGATCGATATCCCCCGAGGACTTGCGGGTGATCTCGGCGCCAGCCTCGGCGTCGTCCATATAGGCTGCGACGGCTTGCTGCTGCACCTGCTGGGCGAGCTGATCCCGCACCTCGTCGAGCTTCGGCGCTTCCTTGGCGCGAGTCTCGTTGAGCTTGATCACATGCCAGCCGAACTGGGTCTGCACCGGCGCTTCGGAGATCGCGCCCGGCTCCATGTCCGCGACCGCGGTCTCGAAGGGCTCGACCATCATGCCCTTGCTGAACCAGCCGAGTTCTCCGCCATTGGGGCCGGACGGGCCGGTGGATTTCTTCTTGGCCACGGTGGCGAAATCGGCGCCGCCGTTCAGCTCCTCGATGATCGCCTTGGCTTCGTCCTCGCTCTCCACGAGGATGTGCGAGGCGTTGTATTCCTGGCCCTGGTCGGCATCGGCGAACTGCGCGTCATAGGCGGCCTGCAGCGCCTCGTCGGTCACCGCGGCGTCGGCCACGGCCGACACGGTCTCGGCGGCGAGCAGCGTGCGGCGCTCGGTCTTCAGCGACAGGTCCACGCGCTTGGTCTCGACCGCCTTCTCGTCCTGTGCGAGCACTTCCTGCTGAACCAGCTGGTCGAGGATGCCGTCCCAGAGCACGTCATCGCCAAGCTGCTGGTACTGCTCGGGCAGGCTGGCGCGCACGACCAGCATCTCGCCGAGGGTGATGTCCGTGCCATTCACCGTCGCCACGACGGTGTCGGCGCTCAGCGCCTCGGTCTGCTCCGCAGCCTGATCCTGGGCGTGAAGGGGCAGCGCGAGGGTCAGGGCGAGCGCGGCCGCCCCCAGTGTGGTGAGGGTTTTGGGCATCTAGGCGTCCTTCCAGTTGGCCGCCCGCCACCGGGCGGCGTTGACACTTACCAACCTGCCGCTTACATCGCCACAAGGCTCTGCAAGGCCGGTCGTTCCCCTGTGTCATATGGGTTGAGTGCGAGGCGGGCAAGCGGATGCCTCACGCGGAACACGACTTTGTCAGACAGGACAGGCAGGCCACATGCTCGGAATGGGAAAACTCGCGCGGAAGGTGTTCGGCACCCCGAACGACCGCAAGATCAAGGCCACCCGACCTCTGATCTCTCAAATCAACGCGCTGGAACCCGAGTACGAGGCGCTGGACGATGCCGCGCTGATCGCCAAGACCGAGGAGTTCCGCAAGCGCTTTGCCGAGGGCGAAAGCCTCGACGCGCTGCTGCCCGAGGCCTTTGCCAACTGCCGCGAGGCGGCCAAGCGCGCGCTCGGCCTGCGCGCCTTTGATGTGCAGCTGATGGGCGGGATCTTCCTTCACCAGGGTAACATCTCCGAGATGAAGACCGGCGAGGGCAAAACGCTGGTCGCCACCTTCCCGTCGTACCTCAACGCCCTTTCGGGAAAGAGCGTGCACGTGGTGACGGTGAACGACTACCTGGCCCGCCGTGACGCCGAGTGGATGTCCAAGGTGTTCGCCGCGCTCGGCATGACCACCGGCGTGGTCTACCCGCAGCAGCCCGAGGACGAGAAGAAGCAGGCCTATGCCTGCGACATCACCTATGCCACCAACAACGAGCTGGGCTTCGACTACCTGCGCGACAACATGAAGTCCGAACTGGACCAGATGATGCAGCGCGGCCATGGCTTCGCCGTGGTTGACGAGGTGGACTCGATCCTCATCGACGAGGCCCGCACCCCGCTGATCATCTCCGGCCCCAGCCAGGACCGCTCGGACCTCTATGTCGCCATCGACCGGCTGATCCCCGAACTGCCCGAGGACGGCTACACGCTCGATGAAAAGAGCCGCAACGTCACCTTCACCGACGAGGGCAACGAGGCGCTCGAGGACATGCTCCACCGCCGCGGCATCCTCCCCGAAGGCCAGACGCTCTACGACCCGGAGAGCACCACCGTGGTGCACCACGTCAACCAGGGCCTGCGCGCACATAAGCTCTACACCCGTGACAAGGACTACATCGTCCGAGACGGGCAGGTCGTGCTGATCGACGAATTCACCGGCCGGATGATGGCCGGCCGCCGTCTGTCGGATGGCCTGCACCAGGCGATCGAGGCGAAGGAAGGCTGCCAGATCCAGCCCGAGAACGTCACCCTCGCCAGCGTGACCTTCCAGAACTACTTCCGCCTTTACGACAAGCTGTCGGGCATGACCGGCACCGCGCTGACCGAGGCCGAGGAATTTGCCGAGATCTACAAGCTGGGCGTGGTCGAAGTGCCGACCAACCGGCCGATCGCGCGGATCGACGACGACGACAAGGTCTACCGCACCACCGCCGAGAAGTACGCGGCGATCACCGAAGAGATCAAGAACGCGCATGCGAAGGGACAACCGGTTCTCGTCGGCACCACCTCGATCGAGAAATCCGAACTGCTCTCGCAGCTGCTGAGCAAGGCCGGGCTGACGCACAACGTGCTCAACGCCCGCCAGCACGAGCAGGAAGCGCAGATCGTCGCTGACGCCGGCAAGCTGGGCGCGGTCACCATCGCGACGAACATGGCTGGCCGCGGCACCGACATCAAGCTGGGCGGCAACTTCGAATTCCTCGTGATGGAGGCCATCGCCGCCGATCCCGAGGCCGACCCTGAAGAAATCCGCGCCCGCATCGAGACCGAGCACGCCAAGGCCGAGGCCGAGGTGAAGGAGGCCGGCGGTCTCTTCGTGCTGGCCACCGAGCGCCACGAGAGCCGCCGCATCGACAACCAGTTGCGCGGCCGTTCGGGCCGCCAGGGTGACCCGGGCCGCAGCTCCTTCTACCTGTCGCTCGAAGATGACCTGATGCGCATCTTCGGCTCTGAGCGGCTCGACAAGGTGTTGACCAAGCTCGGCATGAAGGAAGGCGAGGCAATCATCCACCCTTGGGTGAACAAGTCGCTGGAGCGCGCGCAGGCCAAGGTCGAAGGCCGCAACTTCGACATCCGCAAGCAGCTGCTGAAATTCGACGACGTGATGAACGACCAGCGCAAGGTGATCTTCGCGCAGCGTCTGGAGATCATGGAAGCCAAGGATCTCTCGGAGATCGCAGAGGACATGCGCCACGAGGTGATCGACGAGCTGGTGGAAACCTATGTGCCCGCGAAGGCTTATGCCGACCAGTGGGACATGCAGGGTCTCTACGCCGCCTGCATCGAGAAGCTGGGCATCGACCTGCCGGTCATCGCCTGGGGCGACGAAGAGGGCGTCGACGCGGAAACCATCCGCGAGCGCATCGAAGAGGCCACCGACAAGCAGATGGCCGAGAAGGCCGAGGCCTTCGGTCCCGAGACCATGCGCCAGATCGAGAAGCAGGTGCTGCTGCAGACCATCGACACCAAGTGGCGCGAGCACCTTCTGACGCTCGAGCACCTGCGGTCGGTCGTGGGCTTCCGTGGCTATGCGCAGCGTGACCCGCTCAACGAGTATAAAAACGAAGCCTTCCAGCTCTTCGAGTCGATGCTGGAATCCCTGCGCGAGCGCGTGACCGAGCAGCTTGGCCGGGTGCGCCCGATGACCCAGGAAGAGCAGCAGAAGATGCTGCAGCAGATGGCCGAACAACAGGCGCAGCAGCAGAAGCTCGCCGAACAGGCGCATGCGGTCGGCCCGAGCGAGAACGCGGCTGTGCCGGAATCGCACGAGCCGCTGGTCGACGGCTTCGACGAGAACGAGCCGGCAACCTGGGGCAATCCGAGCCGCAACGATCCCTGCCCCTGCGGCTCGGGCAAGAAGTTCAAGCATTGCCATGGTAGCCTCGCCTGATCAGGCGCCGCTGACATCGCAGACCGACATTCCGGGGCGGGCCCGGGGCGCAAATGCCCCGGGCCCGCCCCGATGACTCCTCCGCACTGCCGCAACCATGCCTCTTTTCCGGCTTAGATTGTTTCCGGTACGAGTTCAGTTGTCGGGGACGATCATGGGACGGATCAAGAGCTACAGACTTGCAATTATGACCCTCAGCGCGGCCGTCATCATCGGCTTCGCGATGCAGCAGCTCGACGCCCGCGGCCAACGCGCCGGGGCCATGCAGATCGCCCAGATCGAGGACACCTCCTCGGTCCGGCTTCCGGAGCTTCCCGCTGATCGTGCCGCCGAGGCCAGCCTGCCTGCGCCACAGAAAATCCGCACCGCCGCCCTCTCCGAGGCAGGGACACGCCCGGCGGTCCTTCCCGAGGAGACCGAGATCACGGCCGCAGATTGTTCGGTCACCATGTCCGCGCGCTCCGGAGCCGGGGCGATGGTCGCGCTCGACATCGTGGCCCCCTGCTTCGCTTCCGAGCGCGTGACGATCCACCACAACGGACTGATGTTCACCGAGGTCACTCAGCCCGACGGCACACTCCGTGTCGAGGTGCCCGCGCTGGCGGAGAAGGCGCTCTTCATCGCCTCCTTCGCCACTGGCGCGGGGGCGACCGCCATGGCCGACGTCCCGGCCCTGCCCTTCTACGACAGGGTCGTGCTGCAATGGCGTGGCGAGAGCGGGCTTGCACTTCACGCAAATGAATTCGGCGCGACCGGAGACGAGGCGGGCCACGTCTGGGCCGCCGCCGCCGGAGATTTGACCCGGACCGCGCGCGGCGAGGGCGGGTTCATGACCCGCCTTGGCGATGCCACCAGCTCCGAGGCGCGCATGGCCGAGGTCTACACCTTCCCCGCCGCCGCGGCAAAGACCGCCGGCGCGGTCGCGCTCACCATCGAGGCAGAGATCACCAAGGCCAATTGCGGCCGGGGGATCGAGGCGCAGACGCTGGAGTTCCGCCTGGGCGGCAGCCTGCGTGCCCGCGACCTCACGCTTTCCATGCCAGATTGCAGCGCCACCGGCGACTTTCTGGTGTTGAAAAACCTGCTCGAAGACCTGAAGATCGCCGCCAACTAGAACGAGCGGTCAAGAGGCCCCGATGCGACAGGTCCGTGCGGCGATCATCGCCGCACTTTTCATTCCGGGCGCCCTTTCAGGCCTCCTCTTGCCGACACGCGCCGAAGCTCAGGATGTGACTCTGCGCTCGCGCGACGGCGGTATCGAGCTGAGCGGGACCATGCTTGGCTTCGACGGCGAGTTCTACCGTATCGACAGCCGCTACGGCGAGTTGACCGTCGACAGCTCGGGCGTGCTCTGCGAGGGCGTCGGTTGCCCCTCGCTGACCGATTTCGTCGCCGAGCTGCGCATTTCCGGAGCCACCTCCCTGGGCGCGCTGCTGATGCCTGCGCTGATCGAGAGCTTCGCGCAGCGCAATGGCTACGGCGCCGAGCCGGGCACGCTGGCCGGGGGCGGCACACGCTACGCGCTGACCGACGGCGAGCGCGAGATCGGCCATTTTGACATCACCCCGTCCAGCACCGACGAGGGCTTTGCCGACCTGCTCGCCGACGAGGCCGATATCGTCGTCGCCCTGCGCGAGGTCCGTCCCGCCGAGCAGGAGCTTGCGCGGCAGGCGGGGCTTGGCGATCTGACGCAGCCCAACCGCAGCCGGGTGCTGGCGCTCGACGCGCTGGTACCGGTGGTGGCCCCCGCCAATCCGGTCACCAAGGTCTCGCTGCCCAACCTGGCGGCGGTGCTCTCTGGCGAGATCGACAACTGGCAGGACCTGGGTGGCCCGGATGCGCCAATCGTGCTGCACCTCCCGCGCGAGGGGTCGGGGCTGGTGCAGGCGCTCGAGGACCATCTCCTTCAGCCCCCCACCCTGACCCTGCGCACCTCAGAAACCGTCCGCCATGACAGCGCCTCGGCGCTCGCCGCGGCGGTCTCCGAAGATGCCCTGGGGCTCGGCTTTGTCAGCGCGGCAGAGGTTGGCAACAGCCGCCCCGTCGTGCTCACCGGCAGCTGCGGCTTCCACCTGCGTGGCACGCGGCAGGCGATCAAGACCGAGGACTACCCGCTCACCATGCCGGTCTTCGTCTACATGCCCGCCCGCCGCCTGCCCAAGCTGGCGCGCGAGTTCCTCGAGTTCACCCGCTCCGCCCCCGCGCAGATCGTCATCCGACGCGCCGGCTTCGTCGACCAGAGCCCCGAAGAGCTACCGCTCGACGCGCAAGGAGACCGGCTGGCCAACGCCATTGCCATTGCCGAGGGCGACGCGGGCCTGAGCGAACTGAAACGGCTCGTGGCCGCGCTCGCGCCGATGCGTCGCCTGACCACCTCCTTCCGCTTCGAAGCGGGCTCGGCAGGGCTCGACACGCAGTCCCGCTCGAACGTTCAGCAGCTCGCCCGGGCGCTGGAGCTGGGCGAGTACGATGGGCGCACGCTGGTCTTCGTCGGCTTCTCGGACGGAGAGGGGCCGAGCGAGGGCAACCTGCAAATCGCCGCCGAGCGCGCCGCCTCGGTCCGCGACGCGGTGATCGCGGCTGCCGAGGCCAATGACCTTGCAGGCATTACCCTGCAAACCGACGCCTTCGGCGAGGCCATGCCCATGGCCTGCGACGACACGGTCTGGGGTCGGCAGGTAAACCGCCGCGTCGAGGTCTGGCTGCGCTAGGGCTCAGAGCAGCCCCTCGGCCCGGAAGCTCAATTCGCGCGAGCGGCCGATCACCAGATGGTCGTGCAAGGTGATGCCCAGAGCCTCTGCCGCCAGCCGGATCTGCTCGGTCATCTCGATGTCGGCATCGCTGGGCGTGGGATCGCCCGACGGATGGTTGTGCACTAGAATGAGCGCGCTGGCGTTCAGCTCCAGCGCCCGTTTGACCACCTCGCGCGGGTAGACCGGGACATGGTCCACCGTGCCACGCGCCTGCGGCTCGTCGGCAATGAGCACGTTCTTGCGGTCGAGGAAGAGCACGCGGAACTGCTCTGTGTCGCGGTGCGCCATGGCGGTCTGGCAATAGTCCAGCAACGCCTCCCAAGAGCTGACCACCTGCCGCTGCAGCACCCGGCTGCGTGCCAAACGATGCGCCGCCGCCTCGACGATCTTCAGCTCGGTCACCACGGCCTCCCCCACCCCGTCAACGTCGCGCAGCCGGGCGGGCGGGGCCGAGACAACGGCGTTGAAATCGCCGAAATGCTCGAGCAGGCGGCGGGCGAGCGGCTTCATGTCCTGCCGGGGGATGGCACGAAACAGCAGCAGCTCCAGCAGCTCGTAGTCGGGCACGGCATCGGCCCCCCCGGTGAGAAAGCGATCGCGCAGCCGCCTCCGGTGATCGCGGATGTAGGACGGGAGCGGCCGCCCGCCGGGCGCAGGGCGAACCGGTGCCTCGTCGCCGGCAAAGAGCGAGGGCTGAATGTCGGAGAAATGGCGGGGGGGGCTCATCGCGTCAGGGTGACGGAATCACGGTTAGAAAAGCGTTAAGCCAAGCGCGAGACATAGCGCAGGCCGAAACGCACCCGTGGCCGCAGTGCCGCAAAAGAAAACGGCGCGGACCATCCCGCGCCGTGTCCGATCCTTGTGAAAGGGCCGATCAGCCCTTCATCGAATCCCAGAACCCCTTCACCGAAGAGAAGAAGCTCTTCGATTCCGGGTTGTTATCCTCGGACTGATCCTCGAACTCGCGCAGAAGTTCTTTCTGGCGCGAGGTGAGGTTTACCGGGGTCTCGACCGCCAGCTCGATGAACATATCCCCGGCCGGGCCGCCGCGCAGGGCGGGCATGCCCTTGCCACGCAGGCGCATCTGGCGACCGGACTGGCTGCCAGAGGGGATTTTCACCCGGCTGCGGCCGCCGTCGATGGTCGGCACCTCGATGTCGCCGCCAAGTGCGGCGGTGGTCATCGACACCGGCACGCGGCAATGCAGCTCGGTGCCATCGCGCTCGAAGATGCCGTGCTTCTTCACCTCGATGAAGATGTAGAGATCGCCCGGAGGACCGCCGCGCATCCCCGCCTCGCCTTCACCGGCCAGACGGATGCGGGTACCGGTCTCGACCCCCGCAGGAATGTTGACCGACAGCGAACGCTCTTTCTGCACACGCCCTTGGCCGCCACAGGAGGAACAGGGGTTCTTGATGATCTGGCCGAGACCCGAACAGGTCGGACAGGTGCGCTCGACCGTGAAGAAGCCCTGCGTTGCGCGGACCTTGCCCATGCCCGAACAGGTCGGGCAGGTCACCGGCTCGGCGCCGCCCTCGGCACCCGAGCCATGGCACTCGCCGCATTGCACCGAGGTCGGCACGTTGATGGTCTTCTGCAGGCCGCCGTAGGCGTCCTCCAGCGTCACGCGCAGATTGTAGCGCAGGTCCGCGCCGCGCGCCGCGCGCTGGCGTCCGCCGCCACCGCGGCCGCCGCCCATGAAGTCGCCGAAGAGATCGTCGAAGACGTCGGAGAAAGCCGAGGCGAAATCACCCTGCTGGCCGAAGCCGCCGCCGGGACGTCCCCCGCCGCCCATGCCGCCTTCGAAGGCCGCGTGGCCGTAGCGGTCATAGGCCGCCTTCTTGTCGGCGTCCTTGAGAACCTCGTAGGCCTCATTGATTTCCTTGAACTGGGCTTCCGCCTCAGGGTTGTCCGCGTTCCGGTCGGGGTGAAGTTCCTTCGCTTTCTTGCGATAGCCCTTCTTGATCTCGTCCGCGGAGGCCCCTTTGGCGACGCCGAGCAGCTCGTAATAGTCACGCTTGGACATACATGCCCTCCTTGGCCCGGAACAGAAAAGGGCCGGTCCGGCATCCGGACCGGCCCCCGTCTGGTTCCGCTATGGCTTAGCTGCGCTTGCGGTCGTCGAGGTCTTCGAAGTCCGCGTCCACGATGTTGTCGTCATCCGACGGGCCCGACTTGTCGCCGGAGTCGCCGGCGTCGGCTTCGGGAGCGCTGTCGCCCGCCTCGGCCTGCGCCTTGTAGATCGCCTCGCCCAGACGCATGGCCACTTCGGTCACGTTCTGGATGCCGGACTTCAGCTTCTCGCCGGTGACATCGTCCTTCTCGAGGTCATCCTTGAGCGCGGCAATCGCCAGCTCGATGGCTTCGATGGTCGAGGGATCGACCTTGTCGCCATGCTCCTCGATCGACTTTTCGGTCGAGTGGATGAGGCTCTCGGCCTGGTTGCGGGCCTCGACGAGCTCCTTGCGCTTGCCGTCCGCCTCGGCGTTCTCCTCGGCGTCCTTGACCATGCGCTCGATGTCCGCGTCGGTGAGGCCACCCGATGCCTGGATGGTGATCTTCTGTTCCTTGCCGGTGCCCTTGTCCTTGGCCGACACGGAAACGATGCCGTTGGCGTCGATGTCGAAGGTCACCTCGATCTGCGGCATGCCGCGCGGCGCCGGCGGGATGTTCTCGAGGTTGAACTGGCCGAGCAGCTTGTTGTCGGCCGCCATCTCGCGCTCACCCTGGAAGACACGGATCGTCACGGCGCCTTGGTTGTCCTCGGCGGTCGAGAAGATCTGCGACTTCTTGGTCGGGATCGTGGTGTTGCGGTCGATCAGGCGGGTGAACACGCCACCCAGCGTCTCGATGCCCAGCGACAGCGGGGTCACGTCGAGCAGGACCACGTCCTTCACGTCACCCTGCAGAACACCGGCCTGGATCGCGGCGCCCATGGCAACCACTTCGTCCGGGTTCACGCCCTTGTGCGGCTCCTTGCCGAAGAACTTGGTCACCTCTTCGATGACCTTCGGCATACGGGTCTGACCGCCGACCAGAACGACCTCGTCGATCTCTTCCTTCGAAATGCCGGCATCCTTCAGCGCGGCGGCGCAGGGCTTCAGCGAGGCCTTGATCAGGTCGCCCACGAGGCTTTCCAGCTTGGCACGGGTCAGCTTCATGACCATGTGCAGCGGCTGGCCGTTCGAGCCCATCGAGATGAACGGCTGGTTGATCTCGGTCTGGCTCGAGCTGGACAGCTCGATCTTGGCCTTCTCGGCAGCTTCCTTGAGACGCTGCAGGGCCATCTTGTCCTTGGTCAGGTCGACCGAATGCTCTTTCTTGAACTCGTCCGCCAGGTAGTTGACGATCCGCATGTCGAAGTCTTCACCGCCGAGGAACGTGTCGCCGTTGGTGGACTTCACCTCGAAGAGGCCATCGTCGATCTCGAGGATGGTCACGTCGAAGGTGCCGCCGCCGAGGTCATAGACCGCGATGGTCTTCGATTCTTTCTTGTCGAGGCCGTAGGCGAGCGCAGCCGCGGTCGGCTCGTTGATGATCCGCAGCACTTCGAGGCCAGCGATCTTGCCGGCGTCCTTGGTGGCCTGACGCTGGGCGTCGTTGAAGTAGGCCGGGACCGTGATGACGGCCTGGGTCACTTCCTCGCCGAGGTAGCTCTCGGCGGTTTCCTTCATCTTGCCGAGGATGAAGGCAGAGATTTGCGACGGGGAGTATTTCTCACCCTTGGCTTCAACCCAGGCATCGCCATTGCCGCCGTCCACGATCTTGTAGGGGACGATGTTCTGGTCCTTGGTCACTTCCGCATCGGTGGTGCGGCGACCGATCAGACGCTTAACGGCGAAGATGGTGGCTTCCGGGTTGGTCACGGCCTGCCGCTTGGCGGGCTGGCCGACGAGGCGTTCGTCGTCGGTGAAGGCGACGATCGACGGGGTGGTACGTGCGCCTTCGGCGTTTTCGATCACGCGAGCCTGGCTGCCGTCCATAATGGCGACGCAGGAGTTCGTGGTGCCGAGGTCGATACCGATCACTTTGCCCATGATTCGATCCCTTTTCCAATTCAAGGCGATGACGCGAGGCATACGGACCCGTTACGGCATCCAGCCCCGCTTGTTGAAGAAGCCGTCCGGCGGGGGCCTCGCGGCGTTCGGAGGGTATATAAGGAGGGGGTTTGAGCCCTGCAAGCGGCCTTGGCGGGGCTTTGCCTGCATTTCCGGCGATTTTCTTTGCGCGTCGCCACGGAATGCCCGACAAGAAGGCCATGACGGCCCCTCTCGACATCCGTGGCTTCCAGCTCTTCCAGGGTTTCCTCGACCGCCCGGCGCAGGAGTCGCTTGTCGACGCGCTGCGCAATCTGCTGCGCGTTGCGCCGCTCTATCAGCCGGTCACCCCGCGCGGTCAGAAGATGTCGGTACGGATGAGCGCGGCCGGCCGCTTCGGCTGGGTCACCGACCGCCGTGGCTACCGCTACGAGCCGCGCCACCCCGGCGGCATGGACTGGCCGCCGATCCCGGAAGAAGTGCTGTCGATCTGGCGCGCGCTCTCGGGCGTGGCGCGCGATCCCGAATGCTGCCTGATCAACTGGTACGGCGAAGGCGCCCGCATGGGGCTGCACCAGGACAAGGACGAGGCGGATTTCTCCTGCCCGGTGCTTTCGGTCTCGCTGGGCGACGAGGGTCTGTTTCGCATGGGCAACGAGGCGCGGGGCGGCAAGACCGAGTCGGTCTGGCTGAAGTCCGGGGATGTGGTGGTGATGGGCGGCGCGGCGCGTCTGAAACACCACGGCGTTGACCGCATCCGCTTCGGCTCGTCGACGCTGCTGCCGCAGGGCGGGCGGATCAACCTCACCCTGCGCGTGGTCACCTGAGGCTCAGCGCATCAACTCGCAGCACCCCGACAGCGTGCGGTTGACCCGGCCGGTCAGCACCAGCACCGCCGAGAGCCCGTAGAGTTGGTCGGACATGCCGTCGCTGCACTGTGCGTCCGGGCTGGTGACCAGCACCGCCTGCAGTTGGTCCGCTCCAGCCACCGAGCTGAACGGCCAGCGCTGACCGCTGGCAGCCTCGAAAGTGCCGGCCAGCAGAACCTCCTCGGGGTCCTCGGGCGTTGTCCAGGTCGCCGTCTCGCCCTGCCGGACCTCGTAGCTCCAGAAGGGCTCGGTGCCGAAGCAGCGCAGCCCCTCGACCTGTGGCAGGCTGCCGTTTTCCTCTGGAGCGAGGAACTCCATCGAGACCCAGCCCACGCCCTCTCCCGATGTGATCCGCCCCCAGGTGCCCGCTTCGTTCAGCGCGCCGACCTGCACCGCCACCGCGGTGGGTGCGAGGGTTCCGAGCACCGCCGCCGTGGGATCGGGCGCCGCGCGGATGTTCAGCACGTCATCCAGCGCAACACCGGTGACCGCGTAGAAGGCGGGCAACTCCTGGGCCGCGGCAGATGTCGTGAGCAAAAGGGCGGTCAGCGTGATGACATGGCGCATGAAAGGCTCCTTCCCGGGGTCCGTCACCCCACATCATGCGCAGACGGTCGCGCTGCGTCCAGCACCGCCTGGGAACGCCGCCTATCGCCGCGCCGACCAGGAGGCCGAGGCGTGCTTGCGGGTGTAGAATTCGCCCATCAAGCCGATCATCAACAGCACGATCGACACCCAAAGCGCATATTCCCAGCTCGAGTTGCGCGGGAAATAGTTGGCGAAGGCATAGCCGCGCGACTGGTCGATGGTGTGGAAGAGCGGGTTCCAGTCGAAGATCGCGAGCATCCCCGGCGTCAGCGAATTGGCCACGAACATCTTGCCCGAAGCGATCATGTTTGCACGCTGATAGACCGTGGTGACGATCGACACCGGCGTCGGGAACCAGGGCTTTGCCGCAAGCAGGACCATGCCGATCGCCGCGCCGGAGAACCAGGACAGTAGCAGCATCCCCAACGCGCCGATGGGATCGTGAATCTCGCTCATGACGAAGGGATTGAACGCCACGTCGTAGACGAAGAGGATCGCGAAAAGCGACAGCACCTGGATGTAGAGCGTCGAGAGCATGGCCGAGGCGATGGCGATCGCCGTGTTCATCGGCGCGTGCTGCATCATCGGGCTCGCCGGTCCCTCGGAGCCCGCGACTGCCCCCAAGGTCTTGGAATGGGTCATGTAGAGAAAGACGCCGGTCATGATGTAAATCATGAAGTCGCCGCGGATCGCCGAGCCGCGCATCCCCAGAACATGGAACATGAAGTAGAAGGCGAGCACGAAGATGACCGTCTGAAGCATGTTCATGAAAATCGCGATGAACGCATTTCCATGGCTCTTGCGCACGGCGCGCACCGAATTGTGGTAGATCAGCTCGCAAATGTAGATGGCGGACCCGAGCCGGGAGCGCGGCTTTGTGGACTGAAACATGGCAACTCGGCTCCGGTACGGGCTCAAACAGACGGGTCTGCTTGCCCATCTTCACGCTGCGCAGCATAAGAGTCGCAGGCCTTCAAATCAATAAATCCGCGCTGCGGAAAGGAGTAGCTCTTTGAATTATGAAAATCTTGTTGCCGTGATCCGTCGTCTCGCGCTCGAAGCGGGGGACAAGATCATGGAAATTTACAACTCCGACGATTTTGAAGTGAAGTCCAAGTCCGACTCCAGCCCGGTGACCGAAGCCGATGAAGCCGCCGACGCGCTGATCTCGGCCGGCCTGCGTGAGGCGTTCCCCGACATGCCTCTGGTCACCGAGGAACAGGCCGACAGCCACGACGTGCAGGCGATGACCTTCCTCATTGTCGATCCGCTCGACGGCACCAAGGAATTTGTCAACCGCCGCGGCGATTTCACCGTGAACATCGCGCTGGTTCAGGACGGCGTGCCGACCTTCGGCGTGGTCTACGCCCCGGCCAAGGAGCGCATGTTCTACACCGACAGCGTCGGCAATTCGGTCGAGGAACTGGGCCCCTTCGACAAGGAGACCCCCGGCGAGACCAAGCCGATCAGGGTCTCGACCCCCGACAATTCGGCGCTGCTGGTCGTCGCCTCGAAATCCCACCGCGATCAGGCGACCGACGATTACATCAACAAGTACAGCACCGCCGACATGAAGAGCGCCGGCTCGTCGCTGAAATTCTGCCTCGTGGCCACCGGCGAGGCGGACATCTACCCGCGTCTCGGGCGGACAATGGAATGGGACACCGCCGCCGGCCAGGCCGTGCTGCAAGGCGCGGGCGGGCGCGTGGTGCGTTTCGACGATCACACCCCGCTGGCCTACGGCAAGCCCGGCTTCGCCAACCCGTTCTTCATCGCCTACTCGCCCGACGTCGCACTGAAAGAGGGCTGAGGCGGGCATGACCGCCCTGCCGGTCAGCGTGGTTGTCGTGAGCCGCGGACGCCCCGCGGCGCTCGATCTCTGCCTGACCGGCGTCTCGCAGCTCGACCACCCCGCCTTCGAGGTGGTGGTGGTCGCATGCCCCGCCGGGGCCGCTGTCGTCGCGGCCCGGGCCGACCGGCCGCACATCAAGCTCGTGCAGTTCGACGAGGGCAACATCTCAGCGGCCCGCAATCTCGGCATCACGCAGGCGGCGGGCGAGATCGTCGCCTTCCTCGATGACGACGCGGTGCCCGAGCCGCTCTGGCTGCATCACCTCTGCGCCCCCTTCACCGATCCGCGGGTCGCCGCCTGTGGCGGCTTCGTGCGCGGGCGCAACGGCATCTCTTTCCAGTGGCGCGCCCGTTCGGTGACGCGCGATCTGCGCGAGCGCGACCTTGGGCTGGACGCCCCCGGCCCGCACCTGCTCGAACTTCCGCCCGGCGAGACGGTGAAGCTGCAGGGCACCAACATGGCGCACCGGCGCGCGCCGCTCGCCGCGTTGGGGGGCTTCGATTCGGCCTTCCGCTTCTACCTCGATGAAACCGACCTCGACCTGCGCCACGCCGCGGCGGGCCATCTTGTCGCCGTCGCTCCGCTGGCCGAAGTGCATCACGGCTACGCCGCAAGCCCGCGCCGGGGCGCGGACCGCACGCCGCGCGACCTGACCGAGATCGGCGCCTCGATTCGCTGCTTTCTCGAGCGGCATTGCCCGCAAGCCGAACGCAGGGCCGCCTGGGCGCGACTCCGCGAAGCGCAGCGCGCGCGTCTGCTGCGGTGCATGCAGCGCGGCCCGCTCGGCGCGGACGACGTGGCGCGGCTGCTGCGGGGACTGGACCGTGGTTGGCAGGACGGCGCCCAGCGTCCCGCAGGCAGCGGAATGACGCCACTCTCTGCCCCGGTTGCGCCATTTCTGCCCTACCCCGGGCGTCACGCTGCAAAGCGCATTGCCCTCGCGGGCCGCGCAGCGCAGCGCCGGGCGCTGCGAATGCAGGCGAAACAATACGCCGAAGAGCAGCACATTGTCACAGTCTACCGTTTCTCGCGGACGGCGATTTTCCACCAACTGCGCTTCCATCCCGGCGGATTCTGGGAACAGGCCGGCGGGCTGTTCGGGCGCAGCGAAAGGACAGGAAAAATTCTTCGTTTCCAGAGTTTCGAATCCCGCACGAGCAAAGAAATCTCTCGCACCGAGAAAGTCCGTGGCTCAATCGGGTCTTTGCTCTTCCATAGACGCTAGATTTACTTTTACGCTATCGCAGCAATATGCTGTTGATTAATTGATTCACTCTCGGGCCCGAGGCCCAGAGAAAGTACCAGGAGCACCTCCCATGTCCCGCAAGGTTACCAAAGCAATTTTCCCCGTCGCCGGTCTCGGCACCCGTTTTCTTCCGGCAACCAAGTCGGTGCCCAAGGAAATTATGACCCTGGTCGACCGCCCGCTCGTTCAATACGCCATCGACGAGGCGCGCGCCGCCGGCATCAAGGAATTCATCTTCGTCACCTCGCGCGGCAAGGGCGCGCTCGAGGACTATTTCGACCACGCCCCGCAGCTCGAGCGCGAGCTTGAAGCCAAGGGCAAGGATAAGCTGCTGAAAATCCTGCAGGACACCAACATGGATTCGGGCGAGATCGCCTACATCCGCCAGCATAAGGCGCTCGGCCTCGGCCACGCGATCTGGTGCGCGCGCCGGCTGATCGGCGACGAGCCCTTCGCGGTGATGCTGCCCGATGACGTGATCGCCGCCGACAAACCCTGCCTGCAGCAGATGGTCGAGGCCTACGAGGAAGTGGGCGGCAACATGGTCGCCGCGATGGAAGTGCCCGCCGACAAGGCCTCGTCCTACGGCGTCCTCGACGTGCAGGAAGACATGGGCTCGCTGGTCTCGGTCAAAGGCATGGTCGAAAAGCCCGCGCCCGGCACGGCGCCGTCGAACCTGGCGGTGATCGGCCGCTACATCCTGTCGCCGCAGGTCCTGCAGAACCTCGAGGACAAGCAGGTCGGCGCCGGCGGCGAGATTCAGCTGACCGATGCCATCGCCAAGCAGATCGGCACCGACGAGGGCGTCTACGGCTTCCGCTTCAACGGCCAGCGCTTCGACTGCGGCTCCAAGGCCGGCTTCCTGCAGGCCACCGTCTCCTTCGGCCTCAGCCGCGACGAACTGCGCGACGATCTCGAAGGCTACCTGCACGAGGTCATGTCCGCGCGAAAAGCCGCGCAATAAGGCACGCCTGAGCATTCCATGACAAACGTTCTGGTTACCGGCGGCGCGGGCTACATCGGCTCGCACGCCTGCAAGGCACTCAAGGCGGCGGGCTACACGCCCGTTGCTTACGACAATCTTGTCACCGGCTGGCAGCAGGCGGTGAAATTCGGCCCCTTCGAAAAGGGCAGCCTTTCGGATCGCACGCGGCTCGACGAGGTCTTTGCAAAGTACCAGCCGGTCGCGGTGATGCATTTCGCCGCGCTCAGCCAGGTCGGCGAGGCGATGTCCCAGCCCGGCCTCTACTGGCGCAACAACGTCGAGGGCTCGCTGACGCTGATCGAGGCCGCCTGCGCCGCTGGCTGCAAGAGTTTCGTCTTCTCCTCGACCTGCGCCACCTACGGCGAGCATGACAACGTGGTGCTCGACGAAGAGACGCCGCAGATCCCGCTCAACGCCTATGGCGCCTCGAAGCGCGCGGTGGAAAATATCCTGCGCGACTTCGCCGCTTCTGACGGGCTGAACCACGTGATCTTTCGCTACTTCAACGTCGCGGGCGCCGATCCCGAGGGCGAGGTGGGCGAGCACCACCGTCCCGAAACGCACCTGATTCCGGTCATGCTCGAGGCCATCGACGGAAAGCGCCCGGCGCTGACCATCCACGGCACGGACTACGACACGCCCGACGGCACCTGTATCCGCGACTACGTGCATGTGATGGACCTCGTCGACGCGCATGTGCTGGGCCTGAAATGGCTTGAACAGGGCAAGCCGTCCTCGGTCTTCAACCTCGGCACGGGCAAGGGCTTCTCGGTGCGCGAAGTGATTGACGCGTCGCGCGCGGTGACCAACCGCGAGGTGCCGCACTCCGAAGGGCCGCGCCGCGCGGGGGATGCGACCAAGCTGGTCTCGGGCTCGACGCGGGCGCTGGCCGAGCTCGGCTGGGAGCCGTCGCGCTCGACCATGCCGCAGATGATCGCCGATGCTTGGAACTGGCATCTCAATGGGCACTACGATCACTGAGACCAACCCCCCCGCCCGGCTGCTCGACCTGACCCGACTGGTCAGCCGCGCGGGCCGGGTTAGGACCGGGGTGGACCGTGTGGAATACGCCTACCTGGGCCGGCTCCTGCAGGAGCCGGTTCCGCTTTTTGGCCTGGTGAGAACCTCGCTGGGCTACCTGCTGCTCGACGGTGCGGGGTGCCGCGCGCTGAAGCGGCGGCTGGATGCGGGGGACTGGCCTGAACCAGACGTGCTGGGCCGACTTGCCCGGCGCAGAGACCCTCGCCGCGCCGGGGCTGAGACCGCGCTCCGAGCCAGCGCCCTTGCGCGCGCCATTCCCGCAACGCTGGGACGCATGCTCCGGCGCCACCTGCCCGCGGGAGCGGTCTATCTCAATACCGGGCACTCCAACTTCTCGGAACAGGTCGTCGCGGCGCTGCACCGCGTCGAGGACAGCCGCATCGCGGTGCTGCTGCACGACACCATTCCGCTCGACTGGCCGCAGTTCCAGCGCGCGGGCAGCGCCCAGCGCTTCGCCAGTTTCCTGCAACGTGTCGCTGAAAATGCCGATTTGGTGATCTGCAATTCCGAGGTGACCCGCGCCGACATGACCCGGCACCTTGGCCCACCCCTTCTGCCCAAGACTGTCGTCGCGCATCTGGGCGTCCAGCCGCACGCCATCGGCATTCCGCCCGAGGGGCCATGGGCCAATGCGCCCTACTTCGTCGTCCTCGGCACCATCGAGCCGCGCAAGAACCACGCTCTGCTTCTGGATATCTGGCGCGAGTTGACCCCGCCCGCGCATCTACTCATCTGCGGCGCACGCGGCTGGAACAATACCGAGGTCTTCGCCGCCCTCGACGCCGGCATCGCGAATGTGCACGAGCTCCCGGGCCTCAACGACGCCGAGATCGCAGGTCTGCTCGCCCGGAGCGCCGGGCTGCTGTTCCCCAGCCATGCCGAAGGCTACGGCCTGCCCCCGGTCGAAGCCGCCGCGCTCGGCGTGCCCGTGCTCGCTGCGCCACTTCCGGTCCTGCGCGAAGTACTTGGCGATATACCCATTTACGCAGACGAATCGGACCGATATCTTTGGGCCGCAAGAATAAGGCAAATGGCCAAGGGGTATCGGGCGCAACCGGACGAGGCGGATGCCACGCAGGCAGGGTATCTCCCGCCGACGTGGGACTCCCATTTCAAAGCCGTGTTAACCCTGATCTGATAGCCGGTGCCCGAGCCGATGCCGGGGGGCCGGCTCCGGGGCCCTGCCCCGAACGAGGGAAGTGTTGTGGGTGCATGGCAGTCATACAGGCTTCGGCTGCAGCGCAAGCGGTGGCTGATCCGGGCGTTGCGCAAGCGGCGCGAGCTGCGCTGCGTCTCCGACCGCACCGACCGCATCCGTCCTTCTGACCTTATTGTCTTCTGCACTGCCCGGAACGAGGGTGTGCGCCTCCCGTGGTTCCTCGAGTACTATCGCGACATGGGCGTGAACCATTTCGTCATGGTCGACAACGACAGCACCGATGGCTCGCTCGACTATCTCGCCCGGCAAGAGGACGTGTCGGTCTGGCACACGCGGGCCAGCTACAAGCGCGCGCGCTTCGGCATGGACTGGATCAATTGGCTGCTGCGCACCTATGGTGACGGGCACTGGGTGCTGGTGGTCGATCCCGACGAGCTCTTCCTCTACCCGTTCTGTGACACCCGCCCGCTGCGTGCCCTGACCGACTGGCTCGACGCCTCGTCGATCAAGAGCTTCTCGGCCATGCTGCTCGACATGTATCCCAAGGGGCGGCTCGACGCGCAGCCCTACACCGCTGGGCAGGATCCGCTGGAGATCGCGTCGTGGTTCGACTCGGGCAACTACTCGGTGAAGCGCAACAAGCGCTTCGGAAACCTCTGGATCCAGGGCGGGCCGAGGGCGCGGGTGTTCTTTCCGGACCAGCCCGAGCGCGCCCCGGCGCTGAACAAGGTGCCGCTTGTGAAATGGGACCGGCGCTACACCTACGTCAGCTCTACACACATGCTGCTGCCGCGCGGATTGAACCTCGTCTATGACGAATGGGGAGGAGAGAAGGCCTCGGGCCTGCTGCTGCACACCAAGTTCCTCGACACGTTCAATGCCAAGGCCGAGGAAGAGCTGAGCCGCAAACAGCACTACGCGGGCTCGACCGAGTACATCGCCTACGCGGACGGCATCCGCGACAACCCGGATCTCTGGTGCAAGTGGTCCGAGAAGTACATCAACTGGCGCCAGCTCGAGATCCTCGGCCTCATGTCCAAGGGCAACTGGGCATGAGCGTCGGGATCGTCATGCTGGTGCACACCGCCTTCGACCGCGCCGAGCAGGTGGCGCGGCACTGGGCGAAGGCGGGCTGCCCCGTGGTGATCCATGTCGACGAGAAGGTGGCAAGGAAAACCTATTCCGCCTTCACCACGGCGCTGTCGGACCTGCCGCAGACACTGTTCTCGCGCCGCCATCGCTGCGACTGGGGCACCTGGGGGCTTGTCGCCGCCAGCCAGGACGCCGCCGAGCTGATGCTCGAGCGCTTCGAGGGCGTGCGCCATGTCTATCTAACCTCGGGTTCCTGCCTGCCGCTTCGCCCGGTGGAGGAGCTGATCGACTACCTCGACGCGCGCCCGCAGACCGATTTCATCGAAAGCGCCACCACCGCCGATGTGCCCTGGACCGTGGGCGGGCTCGACCATGAGCGCTTCACCCTCTTCTTCCCCTTCTCCTGGCGCCGGAACCGCTATCTCTTCGACCGGCTGGTAGAGGTGCAGCGTGTGCTCCGCGTGAGCCGCCGTATCCCCAGGGGCGTGGTGCCGCACATGGGCAGCCAATGGTGGTGTCTGACCCGGCACACACTGTCGGCGATCCTCTCCTCGCCGGAGCGACGCCGGCACGAGCGCTATTTCCGCCGCGTCTGGATCCCAGACGAGAGCTACTTCCAGTCCCTCGCCCGCCTGCATTCGCGCAATATCGAAAGCCGGTCGCTGACGCTGTCGAAGTTCGACTTCCAGGGCAAGCCGCACACCTTCTACGACGACCACTTGCAGCTCCTGCGCCGCTCCGACTGTTTCGTTGCGCGCAAGATCTGGCCGTATGCGAGGCGTCTCTATGACGCCTTCCTCAACCACCCCGAAAGCCTCGCCAACCGGCAAGAGCCGAAGCCCGGCAAGATCGACCGCGTCTTTGCCAAGGCGGTGGACCGGCGGACCCGGGGCCGCGCCGGGCTTTACATGCAGTCGCGCTTCCCCAACTTCGGTTGGGAAAACGGGATGACCGCCGGGCCGTATTCGGTCTTCCAGGGGTTTTCCGAGCTCTTCGAGGAATTCGAGCCTTGGCTCGCCCGCGCAACCGGTGCGCAGGTGCATGGCCACCTCTTCGCCCCCGAGCGGGCGGGGTTCGCCGAAGGGCAGCGCGTTCTGAGCGGCGCGCTTTCGGACAGCGCCGCGCTGCGCGACTGGAACCACCGGGCCTTCCTGACCAACCTCATCTGGAACACCCGTGGCACCCGCCAGTGCTTCCAGTTCGGCCCACACGATGCTCCCGAGATCATGTGGGACCTCGCACGCGATCCCAATGCGCAGATCAGCGTCATCTCGGGCGCCTGGGCCGTGCCGCTGTTCCGCGCGGGCGGGGATTTCTCCACCCTCCGCGCCGAGGCGGCCGCGCTGCAGAGGGCCGAGCACCTGCTGCTCGACGAGCTGCGCTCGCCCGAGGCCAAGGCGCGCATCCGCATCTGGACAATGGCCGAGTTCATCGAGGCGCCGATGGAGCCGCTGCAGCTGATCCTCGATGAGATCGGCCAGAAGGAACCGCGCCGGCTTGCCGAAGCACCGGTGCTGCGGGACCTCGACGGCTTCGGGCGCTTCCTGCAAAACCTCAAGAACCAAGGGATGCACCCCTACCTCATGGGCGACTTCCCGGTCGAGCCGGCCCCACGCCCCACCGCCGCACCCACCCGCAAGCCCTACCTCGTGAAGAACTGAGTTTTCATGTCCGATCGTTTCGACAGTTTCGTCGTCTTTGCCGAGATGCGCACCGGCTCGAATTTCCTCGAGGCCAACCTCAACGCGCTGGACGGCGTCACCTGCCACGGCGAGGCCTTCAATCCGCATTTCATCGGCTATCCCAACGCGAGCGATATCCTCGGGATCAGCCAGCCCGAGCGCGAAGCCGATCCGGTCCGTCTCCTGCAAGCGATCCGGCAGGAGACGCCCGGGATGGGCGGCTTCCGTTTCTTCCACGACCATGACCCTCGGGTGTTGCAGCCTTTGCTGGACGACGAGCGCGTCGCCAAGATCGTGCTGACCCGCAACCCGGTGGAAAGCTACGTCAGCTGGAAGATCGCCCAGACCACCGGCCAGTGGAAGCTGACCAACGTCAGCAAGCGCAAGGACGCGCAGGCCACCTTCGACGGCGCGGAGTTCGAAACGCATCTGGCGCGTCTGCAGGACTTCCAGCTCCGGCTGATGACCGCGCTGCAGGTGAGCGGGCAGACGGCCTTTTACGTGGGCTACGAGGACCTGCAGAGCCTCGAGGTGATGAACGGGCTGGCCAAATGGCTCGGCACACCGTCGCGGCTCGAGTCGCTTGACGGCAAGCTCAAGCGGCAGAACCCCGAGCCGGTAATCGAGAAAGTCGCCAATGCTGGCGAGATGGAGCGCGCGTTGACCCGGCTCGACCGGTTTAACCTGTCCCGCACCCCCAATTTCGAGCCGAGGCGCGGGCCAGTGGTGCCGGGCTATGTCGCCGCTGCCGAGACGCCGCTGCTCTACATGCCGATCCACTCCGGCCCGACCGGCACCGTGCGCCGCTGGCTCTGCGCCCTCGACTTGGTCGAGGACGAGGCCCTCACCGGCGACTTCAGCCAAAAGTCCCTGCGCCAATGGAAACGCGCGCGGCCCGGGCACCGCAGCTTCACGGTGATCCGCCATCCCCTTGCCCGCGCCCATGAGGCCTTCTGCAGCCGTATCCTGTCGACCGGTCCCGGCAGCTTCGGGCGCATCCGCAAGACCCTGCGCCGCGCCCATGGCCTGCCCCTGCCCGAGGGTGCGCCCGGTGCCGGCTACAGCCTCGCCCAGCACCGCGACGCCTTTGCCGCCTTCCTGGTCTTCCTCAAGGCCAACCTCGCCGGGCAGACCGCGGTGCGGGTCGACGGCCATTGGGCCTCGCAGGCGCAATGCCTGCAGGGAATGGCCGAATTCACCCTGCCCGACATGATCGTCCGCGAGGAGGAGATGGCCATCTACCTGCCGGCTCTTGCGATGCAGGTTGGCCACGCCGCGCCCCCTGAACCGGAGGCCGAGCCGCAGCAGGATGCCGCACCCTACGCGCTGGCGGACATCTACGACGCCTCTCTGGAATCGCTCGCCCGCGAGGCCTACCAGCGCGATTACCTGATGTTCGGCTTTGGCGATCTGGGTTGAACCGGTCTCCCCCGAGCCGGACACGGAAAAGACAAGGAGCGGACCTCTCGGCCCGCTCCTCTGGAATGTCCTGTCTGTCCAGCTCAGGCCGCCTGCGACGAGCGGTCCTCGGTCAGCACAGCGTAGAGCGTCGACGGATCGGGGTTCGCCCGCAGCTTGGTGCAGAGCGCCGCGTCGCGCAGCGAACGCGACACCAGCGCCAGCGCCTTCAGGTGCTCCACGCCGGCATCTTCCGGCGCGAAAAGGGCAAAGACGATGTCCACCGGTTGCCGGTCCACCGCCTCGAATTCGACGGGTTTCTCCAACAGGATGAACACGCCGTGCACCCGGTCGATACCGGTGATACGGGCATGCGGCAGCGCCACGCCGTGGCCCACACCAGTGGGTCCGAGGCTTTCGCGCTCCATCAGAGCCTCCACGGCCGAGGCCGCGTGAATGCCATAGGCGGATTCGGCCAGCTCAGCGATGTCATGCATCAGCCGCTTCTTGCTGCTTGCCGCCCCGACGACCTTCACGGCCTGCGGTTTCAGGAGTTCAAGAAAGGTCATTGACCGCCCTTTACTGTCTGCTCGAAGGCGCCGATCCACCGACTGCCCCATCCCTTACGGATCGATCCAGCCGATATTGCCGTCTTCACGCCGATAAACGACGTTCACGCCATCCTTCTTATCATTGCGGAAGACCAGGACGGGAGCTCCGGCCAGTTCCATCTGCATAACGGCTTCGCCGACGGTCAGAGAGGGAATCTTGGTTTCCATCTCAGCCACGATGATCGGCTGCAGCGTGTCGGGCTCGTCGTAGTCCTGAGAGTCCTCTTCGCGGGCGAGGATATACGAGGCCGCGTTGTGGAGTTCAACGGGCTCCGCGCGATCCTTGTGATGGTCCTTCAGCCGCCGCTTGTAGCGCCGCAGCTGCTTGTCGATCTTTTCGCCGCAGCCGTCGAAGGCTGAGTAGATCTCGGTCGCCTTGTCCTTGGCCGAGGTGGTCAGCCCTGTAGAGAGGTGAACCGTGACCTCGCAGACATATTCATGCGCACTCTTGGAAAAGGTGATAGTCGCATCGGTCGGACGCCCGGAGTACTTGCCAAATACCGTGCCAAGCTCTTGTTTGACATGGGTTTGAAGTGCGTCGCCGATATCGATCTGCTTTCCTGTGATCTGATAGCGCATCTTTGTTCCTTCTCTCTTTGGATCCGTTCGCATCCAGCCCTAGGGCTGCCTCAGATGTGGTGCGGATCAGGGGTGACGCAAGCCCGCTGCAGAATGGATCCGGGAGTCCCTCTCCTCAGGGGACGCGAGTTCCGGAGCTGCAGAATAACGGTGCGTCATACACTCATTTGAGGTCAGCAGCCCCCGATTTGTCAATGATCTGTCGCGAACGGGTGAGCCCATCATAGGCGGATTCGCTCGGAGAATCGCGTCAGCTGATGCGGAAATTCTCACCTAGGTAAACGCGGCGCACGTTTTCGTTTTGCACCACCTCGGCCGGCGTGCCCGACATGAGCACATGCCCGTCGTGCAGGATATAGGCCCGGTCGACGATCTCGAGCGTCTCGCGAACGTTATGGTCGGTGATCAGCACGCCAATGCCGCGCTTCTTCAGATCGGCCACGAGATGCCGGATGTCGCCGACGCTGATCGGGTCGACACCGGCGAAGGGTTCGTCGAGCAGCAGGTACTTGGGGTTGGCTGCGAGGCAGCGGGCAATCTCGACCCGGCGCCGCTCGCCGCCCGACAGCGCCAGCGACGGCGCGCGGCGCAGATGCTCGATCGAGAAACTGCCGAGCAACTCCTCGAGCCGCTCGCGGCGGCGGTGGCGATCGCTCTCGGCGATATCGAGCACCGCGGCGATGTTGTCCTCGACCGAGAGGCCGCGGAAGATCGACTTCTCCTGCGGCAGGTAGCCAATGCCGAGCCGCGCGCGGCGGTACATCGGCAGGTAGGTCACGTCGCGCCCGTCGATGGTGACCTGACCGCCCTCGGGGTTCACAAGGCCGGCGATGGAATAAAAGGTCGTGGTCTTGCCGGAGCCGTTTGGCCCGAGCAGCGCGACGACCTCGCCGCGGTCGAGCTTGAGCGAAACGTCGCGGATGACCGTGCGCTTGCGGTAGCTCTTGCGCAGGTGATCGATCCGCAGGCCGTGGCTGCCTTCGGTGACGGTGAGCGTCGGACGCGCCATCAGTTCTGTCCCTGCCCGCTGCCGTCCTGATTGATCACCGTCTTCACCCGCCCGGCCATCTGCGCCGTGCCGTTTGTCAGGTTCACCACCATGCGCTCGGAAGTCAGCGCGTTGCCCCCCTGTGTCAGCAGGACATTGCCGGACATCACCACGGTGCCGCCATCGATGTCGTAATCGGCACGTTCGGCCTCGGCGGCTTCCTCGCCGCTGACCAGCGTGACGCCGCCGCTGGCCTCCATGCGCTGGATCCGACCCTGGCCGCCGTCCTGCCCTTCGGCATAGACCACCAGCACCCGCGGCGCGGCGAGGCGCATCTCGCCCTGCCCGATGACAACATTGCCAGTATAGAGCGCGGTCCCGTCGGTCTGGTTGACCTCGAGCTGATCGGCGGTGACCTCGACCGGCGCGCTGGTGTCCTGCGTCATGCCGCCAAAGGCCACCTGCGTGCCCTGGGCAGCGGCAAGCCCGCTCCAGGCGAAGAGGGCAATCATCAGGGCGACACTGCGGACCATCGGGATCTCACTTCTTTTTCGGATCGTATATCAGCTTCACGCCATCGGTGAAAAGCAGTTGCACGTCATCGGTTTCGCCGGAAGAGGTGATTTTGAGCCGACCCGCAGTGAAACGGCCGGCCGGCCCTTCTCCGCTGACCGGAGCCAGCGTCTCCGCCTCGATCCGGTCGAGCGCGGTGCGCATCTTCTCGGTGACCATCTCGTAGCCCGCGGAACTGGTGATGCGGACGCTCTTCTGCAGCAGTGCGCCCTTCTCCTCCTCGCGGATCGTGGCGAGGTCGGCGTCGAGCGTCAGATGGCTGCCGTCGGTCATGTCCATGGTGGCGGAAAAGCCATCCGCCTCCAGTTCGCCCTCGCGTTTGCCCGTTGGGCGGAGGCGCTGTGCGGTCATGGTGATGGCATCGCCGCGCGCCGTGGTCCCGGCGTATTGCGGCGCCATCACCACTTCCGAATCCGGCACGCTGCCCTCGGCGAAGGGCAGATCCTGCGAAGTCTGCGAGCCGCGCGACAGCAGGAACAGCGTCGAAAGCGACGCCAACGCCACCAGCGGAAGGAGCAGCTTCAGCCAGGCGATCAGCCGTGAGTATGTGTCCCCGCGCTGCACCATCGGTCAGACATGGGCAAAGATGTCAGTGTCCGGCCAGCCGGCGAGGTCGAGCTTCGCTCGGGTCGGCAGGAACTCGAAACAGGCCTGGGCGATCTCGCGGCGCCCCTCGCGCTCCAGCATCGCGTCCAGAACCGCGCGCAGGCGGTGCAGGTGCAGCACGTCCGAGGCGGCATAGTCGAGTTGCGCGGGCTTGAGCTCGGCGGCACCCCAGTCGCTCGACTGCTGCTGCTTCGAGATGTCGACGCCGAGCAATTCGTGCGTGAGGTTCTTCAGCCCGTGGCGGTCTGTATAGGTGCGCACCAGCCGGCTGGCGATCTTGGTGCAATAGACCGGTGCGGCCAGAGCGCCGAAGGCATGGTACATGGCGGCGATGTCGAAGCGGCCGAAGTGGAAGAGCTTCAGCACCTGTGGATCCTCGAGCAGGCGGCAGAGGTTCGGCGCCTCGGTCTGTCCACGGGCGATCTGCACGAGATGGGCCTCGCCGTCGCCGCCAGAGAGCTGCACCACGCAGAGCCGGTCCCGTTGCGGGTTGAGCCCCATGGTCTCGCAGTCGATGGCCACGGCCGGACCAAGATCAAGCCCGTCCGGCAGATCCCCCTGATAAAGATGGTTCGCCATGACGGCCCTTTCGCTTGCAACTCACCCGCACGCCCGCACATAGGCCCGAGCCCGGCGCCATGCAACTGCGCGTGGCAAGGCAGGACCGCCATACTCCCCGTCCGCATCCATCAAATTATGACATCAATTGCGCTTTCTGAGGCAGATTTTCGGCGAACCCGCGGTGTGATTCGGACCTAAACCTCTCGTAAAGCATACGCTTGTAACATTTCGTGAGCGACTCCACTCACCCCCTGCGTGTCGCCCAGATCCACCCAGTCCACAGGCCGCTCAATAGCTCACCCCGTGTGACACTGCGGAACACGGCGTGACACGCCATGCGGAACTGTTTCGGCTTTAGAACCGCGCCGCGACGGGACAGCGGCCGGAACTTGCGAAGTTGTTGCAACAGTCCGTCTTGAAGACGCAGATTGTCCAGTGCCTGTGCGCACACCGGCATATGCGGGAGCGAAAACTGTTTCCGACTGCAGGATGATAAACCGGTCACTACGCCGCCGCTCCAGGCTCGCCCAGCGCGTCTTGCGGGCGTCTCCCGCCTTGCCCGGCGCAGCCCTCCCCATCCGCGCCCGGACCCTACCCATTCGTCCCCGAGTTGCACTCCAAAGGTTGCGTTGACGCGTACGGCAGGCGGATGCATAACCGGTCCTGTCGGTCGAACGCCTTATTTCGGCCACATGTCGGCACTGGGGGTTGGTGCTTCCACTTTTGGGAGTGTTTGCGAGTTTGCTGAAGGTCTTTCGGAACTAACACTCGGACATGATCGGGAACCTGCGTCTCGTATTGCCGCCTGGCAATGCGCCGGGTCCGTGCATGCCGAGCCTCTGCCGGAGAGCCCCACCGCCTTGCAGCGCTTCCGTCGATGACCCTCGAGGAGGTCGAATTGACGACGCATGTTTCTTTGCCGCGCAGTGCGGTGCTCGAACTCGAGACACTGATCGACGAAACGCTGTCGGGCGCGCCGCGTCACATCGCCTACCGCTCCCTGTTCAAGCGCCTGCTCGACGTGACCCTCGTTCTGCTGCTCGCGCTTCCTGCGCTCCTCGTTGTGCTGATCTGCGCCGCCCTCATCGCGCGGGACGGTCACTCACCGATTTACCTGCAGAAGCGCGTGGGGCGGAATGGCAGCGTCTTCCACATGTGGAAACTGCGCTCGATGGTCCCCGATGCCGACCGGCTTCTCGAAGCGCATCTGCGCTCCCACCCACAGGCGCGCATGGAATGGGAGTTCGCCCAGAAGCTGCGCAACGACCCCCGGATCACCCCGATCGGGCGGATCATCCGCAAGAGCTCGATCGATGAGCTGCCGCAGCTGTGGAACGGGCTGCGCGGTGACATGTCGCTTGTCGGTCCGCGTCCGATGATGGTCGAGCAACGGGCGATCTACCCCGGCACTGCCTATTACGCGCTGCGCCCCGGCATCACCGGCTTCTGGCAGACGTCTGTGCGCAACGAGGCCAGCTTCACCGAACGTGCCCGTTTCGACACCGACTACCTGCGCGACGTGTCGCTGGTCACCGACCTCAAGCTGCTGCTGCGGACGGCGAAGGTGGTCTGGGTCGGCACCGGCTGCTGACCCTCTGCCCGATGACAGCAAAAAAGGGCGCTCCGGTCTCCCGGAGCACCCTTCTCGATTGCACGCTGTGCTGCGCGGATCAGCCGTTCGGCAGGATGACGATCTCGACGCGGCGGTTCTGCTGCTTGCCTTCCGGCGTCAGGTTCGACGCGATCGGCTGGTCTTCACCGCGACCGATAGCCTGCACGCGGTACGACGGAACACCCTGCTGCATCAGCAGTGCGGCCACCGAAGACGCACGGCGCTGCGACAGCGACTGGTTGTAGGCGGCTGCGCCGTCGCTGTCAGTGTGGCCGATCACCTGCACGGTGGTGTTCGGGTACTCGAGCAGGCTCCGGCCGACGGTGGCGATATCGCCCTGCAGGTCGGGGCGCAGCGAGGCGCTGTCGGTGGCGAACAGGATGTCCTGCGGCATGGTCACGATCAGGCGGTCACCGGTGTTGGTGATGCCGACGTTGTTGCCCAGCTGCTGGCGCAGAGCCGCTTCCTGCTTGTCGAGATTGTTGCCAATGAGGCCGCCGGCGATGGCGCCCGCAGCCGCACCGGCCAGAGCGTTCTTCACCGCGTCGTCGTTGTTGCCGCCAATGGCGCGGCCGGCGACGGCGCCGCCGAGCGCGCCGATCATCACGCCGTTCTTCGCCTGGCGGTTGGGGTCGTTGACGTCAGTACAGGCGGTCAGCGCCATGGCTGCTGCAAGCGTCAGGAAAACTGTGGTCTTTGCCCGGAACATGTAATGCCTCGTGTCATTTGCCCAAACTGGGTGTGCCCCAGTTATAGTGCGCCGCGCCGTTTCGCCAATGGCCGTCCACGCACAATGTTGGCAAGTCTCCGCCCATGGCTGCAACATCTCCTGCTCAGAGCGCGCGCTCTTCCGCCTCGAGCCGCGCCGACTCCCAGGCGAGTATCGCCCGCTTGACCGGCAGGCCCCAATGATAGCCCCCCAGCCCACCCGACTTGCGCAGCGCCCGGTGGCAGGGGATCAGCCACGAGACCGGGTTGCGCCCCACTGCCGTGCCCACGGCACGCACCGCGCGCGGGCTGCCGATGGCCTCGGCGATCTCCGAATAGCTGGTGACATGGCCCGAGGGGATGCGCATCAGCGCCTCCCAGACCTTGATCTGGAAGGGCGCGCCGATGAGATAGATCGGGACCTCGCCCTGCTGCTGCACCCCGAAGGCAGCTAGCACCCAAGGTCGCAAGAACATCGGGTCCTCGATGAACTCGGCTTTGGGCCAGCGGGCGAGCAGGTCGCGGAAGGTTTCTTCCTCTCCTGCCTCGGCGGCAAACCCCATGCCGCAGATGCCCTTCTCGGTGCCCATGGCCAGCGCCGGGCCGAACGGGCTCTCGAACCAGCCCCAGAAGATCGTCAGCCCTTGCCCTCCCCGGGCGAACTCGCCGGGGCTCATCGCCTCCCAGCGCAGGAAGAGGTCATGCAGCCGCCCGCCGCCCGAGAGCCCCGCCGCATGCGCGGTCTCCAGCGTCGAAAAGCGTTCCGACAGCAGCGCCTTTGCATGGCCGAGCGCGAGATACTGTTGGAACCGCTTGGGCGAGACTCCCGCCCACCGCGAAAAGAGGCGCTGGAAATGCGCCGGGCTCATGTCCATCTCGTCGGCCAGCCGCTCGAGCGTCATTTGCGGGCCGCCCGCGTCGATCAATTCGATCGCCCGGCGCATGACGTGGAAGTGGTAGCCCTGCTGTGCAAGCTCGCCCATCGCGGCCTCCTATGCTCTCACCTCTGGAATAGCGGGAAACGGGCGTATCGCGCGACCCGAATGTTGCGCAAGCGGCGCGGGCACCGCAGGCGTATTTGTCAAAGAGAAGACGCCGGACTTGCGGCACGGAGCCCGTCGTTGCATAGCTCAAACATGGCCAAGCAGCTCGATTATCACACGATCCGCGAGATCTTCACCCGCTTTCACGCCTCCGAACCGGAGCCGAAGGGGGAGCTCGATCACGTCAACGCCTACACGCTGGTTGTGGCGGTGGCGCTCTCTGCGCAAGCGACGGACGCTGGTGTGAACCGTGCCACGCACGCGCTGTTCAAGATCGCCGACACGCCCGAGAAGATGCTCGCCTTGGGCGAAGAGGCCCTGACCCAGCACATCAAGACCATCGGGCTTTACCGCAACAAGGCCAAGAACGTCATGAAGCTGTCGAAGATCCTCGTCGAGGACTACGGCGGCGAGGTGCCCTGCTCGCGCGCCGCGCTGGAGAGCCTGCCGGGCGTCGGGCGCAAGACCGCCAACGTCGTGCTCAACATGTGGTGGCACTACCCGGCGCAGGCGGTGGACACGCATATCTTCCGCTTCGGCAATCGCTCGGGCGTCTGTCCGGGCAAGGACGTGGTCGCTGTCGAGCGCGCCATCGAAGACAATATCCCCGTGGATTTCCAGCAGCATGCGCATCACTGGATGATTCTGCACGGGCGCTACACCTGCGTCGCTCGCAAGCCCAAATGCGGGGCCTGCCTGATCCGCGACCTCTGCCAGTTCGAGGAAAAGACCCTATGAAGAAGTACCAGGTTGTCGGAATCGGCAACGCCATCGTCGATGTGCTGACGCGGGCCGATGACTCGTTTCTCGAGCACATGGGCATCACCAAGGGCATCATGCAGCTGATCGAGCGCGAGCGCGCCGAACTGCTTTACGGCGCCATGGACGGGCGCGTGCAGGCCCCCGGCGGCTCGGTCGCGAACACGCTCGCAGGCCTCGGCAATCTCGGGCTGCGCACCGCCTTCATCGGCCGCGTGCATGACGATGCTCTGGGGCGCTTCTACGCCGAGGCGATGGAGAAGGACGGCACCGCCTTCGTCAACCCGCCGGTGCCCGGCGGCGAGCTGCCGACCTCGCGCTCGATGATCTTCGTGTCCCCGGACGGCGAGCGGTCGATGAACACCTACCTCGGCATCTCGGCCGAGCTGGGGCCGGAAGATGTGGATGAGGCGGTCGCCGCCGAAGCCGAGATCGTCTTCCTCGAGGGCTATCTTTTCGACAAGGACAAGGGCAAGGAGGCCTTCATCCGCCTCGCCCGCGCCTGCCGCGCGGCGGGGGGCAAGGCCGGCATCGCCATCTCGGATCCGTTCTGCGTCGAACGCCACCGCGAGGACTTCCTGCAGCTCATCGAGCACGAGATGGACTACGTGATCGGCAACGAGGCCGAGATCCGCTCGCTCTATCAGGACAACTCGCTGGAGGCAGACCTGCAACGAGTCGCGGCGATCTGCCCGCTGGTGATCTGCACCCGCTCTGGCGACGGGGTGACCATCGTCAAGGATGGCGTGCGCACCGATGTGCCCGTGACCAAGATCGTTCCTGTCGACGCAACCGGCGCGGGTGATCAGTTCGCCGCGGGCTTCCTCTATGGCCTCGCGACGGGCACCGACATGCTGACCGCGGGCCGCATGGGCACCGTGGCCGCGACCGAGGTGATCACCCACATGGGACCGCGCCCCGAGGCCAGCCTGCCCGAGCTGTTCAAACAGGCCGGGCTGCTCTGAGCCCCCTGCCCCAGAAGCTGCCGCTGAAACCAGAAACGGCGTCCCCGCGGGGACGCCGTTTTTCTTTGCCGCGATGACCGGGGCTCAGTGCGCCTCGGCCCAGTTCTTGCCCTGCCCGGCGTCCACCACCAAGGGCACGTCGAGCTTCACCACCGGCTCGGCGGCACCTTCCATGACCTCGCGCGCGGTGGCGATCAGCTTGTCGACCCCCTCCTCGGCAACCTCGAAGATCAGTTCGTCGTGGACCTGCAGCAGCATCTTGGCGGGCTGGCCCTCGATCGCTGCAGGCATGCGGATCATCGCCCGCCGGATGATATCCGCCGCCGTGCCCTGGATCGGCGCGTTGATCGCCGCGCGGCGGGCAAACCCGGCATGCGGTCCCTTGGCGTTGATCTCGGGCGTGTGGATCACCCGGCCGAAGAGCGTCTCGACCCGGTCGTGTTCCTTGGCGAAGGCGATGGTGTCGTCCATGTAGGTCTTGATGCCCGGGAACCGCTCGAAATAGCGATCGATGAAGGCCTGCGCTTCGCCACGCGGGATCCGCAGGTTGCGGGCAAGACCAAAGCCCGAGATGCCGTAGATGACGCCGAAGTTGATTGCCTTGGCGCGGCGGCGCACCTCAGAGGTCATCTCCTCCATCGGCACGCCGAACATCTCGGACGCAGTCATGGCGTGGATGTCCTGCCCGTCGCGAAACGCCTGCTTCAGCGCGTCGATATCGGCCATATGTGCGAGGATGCGCAGCTCGATCTGGCTGTAGTCGAGCGAGACGATGACCTTGCCCTCGGGCGCGACGAACGCCTCGCGGATGCGCCGCCCCTCTTCCGAGCGGACCGGGATGTTCTGCAGGTTCGGCTCGGTCGAGGCGAGACGGCCAGTATTGGCCCCGGCGATGGAATAGGAGGTGTGCACACGACCGGTCTCGGGGTTGATGTGCTCCTGCAGCGCGTCGGTATAGGTCGACTTCAGCTTCTGCAGCTGGCGGTAGTCCAGCACGCGGGCGGCGAAGTCATGCTCGGTCGCCAGATCCTCCAGCACCTCGGCGGGTGTCGACCAGGCGCCGGTCTTGGTCTTCTTGCCGCCCTCGAGCCCCATCTCGGCAAAGAGGATCTCGCCCACCTGCGCCGGGGAGTTGACGTTGAACGAATGCCCCGCCAGCTCGTGCAGCTCGGCCTCCAGCCCTGCCATCTTCTGGGCAAAGGCGGTGGACATGCGCGATAGCGTGTTCCGATCCACCTGCACGCCGGCAAGCTCCATCTCGGCCAGCACCGGCACCAGCGGGCGCTCGGTGCCCTCGTAGACGCGGGTGACACGGGACTGGTGCAGCCTCGGCTTCAGCAGCTTCCACAGGCGCAGGGTGATGTCGGCGTCTTCGGCGGCGTATTTCACCGCGTCCTCGATCGGCACCCGGTCGAAGGTGATCATCTTCTTGCCCGAGCCGAGCAGGTCCTTGATCGGGATCGGCACGTGGCCGAGGTAGCGCTCGGACAGTGCATCCATGCCGTGATTGTGCAGCCCGGCGTTCAGCGCATAGGAGATCAGCATGGTGTCGTCGATTGGCGCGACGCCGATGCCGTAGCGCGACAGCACCTTGGCATCGTATTTCATGTTCTGGCCGATCTTCATCACCGCCGGGTCTTCCAGCAGCGGCTTGAGCAGGTCGAGCGCCTCGTTCATCGGCATCTGCCCCTCGGCGAGATCGTCCGAACCGAAGAGATCCGCCTCGCCCCCCGCCGCGCGGTGCGCCAGCGGGATATAGCAGGCCTGCCCCGGCTCGATGGCCAGCGAGATACCGACCAGCTCGCAGGTCATCTCGTTGAGGCCCGTGGTCTCGGTGTCCACCGCCACCCAGCCGCGCTGGCGCGCCTGCGCGATCCACGGCGCGAGGTCGGCGGCGCTTTTGACCCAAGTATAGTTGGCGGGGTCGATGGGCGGCATCTCGGGCGCATCCGCGGCTGCGGGCGCATTGGCCGCCGGGGCCTTGGCCTCGGTGATCACCGGCGCCTCGGCCCCGAGGGTGTTTGCGATGCGCTTGGTGAGGGTCGAGAATTCCATTGCGGCGAGGAAGGCGAGCAGCTTCTCGGGATCGGGATCCTGTACCTCGAGATCGTCCAGCGTGAAATCGAGCGGCGTGTCGCAGTCGAGTTGTACCAGCTTCTTCGACAGCTCGATCTGCGCGCGGTTCTCGACCAGCGTCTGGCGGCGCTTGGGCTGCTTGATCTCCTCGGCGCGATCGAGAAGCTCCTCGAGCGATCCGTATTCGTTGATTAGCAGCGCGGCGGTCTTGATGCCGATGCCCGGCGCGCCCGGCACGTTGTCGACAGAGTCCCCGGCCAGCGCCTGCACGTCGACCACCCGCTCCGGCCCAACGCCGAACTTCTCGATCACGCCGTCGCGGTCGATGCGGCGGTTTTTCATCGCATCCAGCATTTCGACGCCGTCGCCGACCAGCTGCATGAGGTCCTTGTCCGAGGAGATGATCGTCACGCGCCCGCCCGCCTCGCGCGCCTGGCACGACAGCGTGGCGATGATGTCATCGGCCTCGTAGCCCTCGAGTTCCTTGCAGGCGATGTTGAAGGCGATCGTGGCCTCGCGGGTTAGCGGGATCTGCGGGCGCAGGTCCTCGGGCATCGCCTCGCGATTGGCCTTGTACTGGTCGTAGAGGTCGTTGCGGAAGGTATGGCTGCCCTTGTCGAAGATCACCGCCACATGGGTCGGCGCATCGGGGCCGGAGCTGTCCTCCACGTATTTCTGCAGCATGTTGCAAAAGCCCGAGACAGCGCCGATGGGCAGCCCGTCGGATTTGCGCGTGAGCGGCGGCAGCGCGTGGTAGGCCCGGAAGATGAAGGCCGAACCGTCGATCAGATGCAGGTGGCAGCCTTTGCCGAACTGGGTCATGGTGGCGTCTCCTTGGCCTCGCGCTTTTGCAAGGGTTTGCCACGGGCGGGCGCGGGGTGCCAGAGGGGATCACCAGACGGGCCCACGAGCGCCCCCGCCACGACCGCAAACCGGGCAGAAGAGGGCGCCACCCGAGCCGGGCAGACGCTGGGCTCAACCGCTGCCGATCAGCACACCCGCGGCCAACACCAGCGCGCCGCCGAGGACCACCTGCAGCGCGGCGCGCAGGAAGGGCGTCTCCATGTAGCGCTTCTGGATCCAGGCGATGGCCCAAAGCTCGAAGAAGACGACGATCCAGGCGATGATCGTCGCGGTCCAGAAATGCGGGATGAGATAGGGAAGCGCGTGGCCGAGGCCTCCCACCGCGGTCATCACCCCCGAGGCCAAACCGCGCTTCAGCGGCGAACCGCGGCCCGAAAGCTCGCCGTCGTCCGAGGCGGCCTCAGTGAACCCCATGGAGATGCCGGCGCCAACCGAGGCGGCGAGGCCGACGAGGAATGTGGTCCAGGTGTCCTGCGTGGCGAAGGCGGTGGCGAAGATCGGCGCGAGGGTGGAGACCGAGCCATCCATCAGCCCCGCGAGCCCCGGCTGCACCCAGGTGAGCACGAACTGCCGGTGCGCCATGCGATCCTCGCTGTCGCGCGCCGCGCCGTCGAGATGTTTCTCGATCAATTCTCCGGCGCGCTCCTCGTGACCGGCCTCGGCGGCAGCGAGATCGCCCAGCAGCTTGCGCGTGGCGGCGTCGCTGCTGCGCTTGGCGGCCTCGTGGTAGAAGCGCTCGGCCTCGCGCTCCATCGCCTCGGCCTCATCGCGGATGCGCTCGAGCGGCAGGTTCTGCACCAGCCAGACCGGTCGGCGCGCGTAGAAGCCGGCCACGTGCTCGCGCCGGATCAGCGGGATCACCTCGCCAAAGCGCATCCGGTGCAGGTTGATCAGCGCGCGGCGGTGGCCGTCCTCCTCTTCGGCCATGCCGTCGAAGATCGCCGCGGAGTCGGGGTATTCGGCGCGCAGCCGCTCGCCATAGGAGCGGTAGATCCGCGCGTCGTCCTCCTCCGAGGAAATCGCCAAGGCAAGCACCTCCTGTTCGCTCAGATCGCGGAAATGACGGCGCTGGGTGAAGAATCGCATGGGAAGCTCCGGCCTGTAATCACTTTAGAATGATTCCAATCTAAAGCGGTTTACGCCATGCGCAAGCGGCAGAATCTTCTTGGCCCGCGGCATGTTGCTTGCCTGAACTGAACTGCCCGGTTTAAACTCATCCGGACAAAGGAGCTGCCTGATGGAGACCGAGACCGCTGGTGTGCGCCGCGGGCGCAAGTTCGAGCAGGTGCTGGAAGGTGCGCGCAGCATCTTCCTGCGCGACGGGTTCGAAGGGGCCAATGTGGATGACATCGCCCGCGCGGCGGGGGTCTCCAAGGCAACGCTTTACAGCTATTTCCCCGACAAGCGGCTGCTCTTCATGGAGATGGCCAGCCGGCAATGCGCGCTGCAGGCCGACGAGGCGATGCTGAAGATCGACCCCAGCCGCCCGCCCGCCGAGGTGCTGCCGCTGGTGGCGCGCAGCTTCCTGAAGTTCGTGCTCTCGGAGATGGGCCAGCGCATCTTTCGAATCTGCATCGCCGAGGCGGACCGCTTTCCCGACCTCGGGCGGCAGTTCTACCAGAGCGGGCCGATGACCATGCGCGGCAAGCTGGTCAGCTACCTTGCCACCGCGCGCGACCGCGGCGAGGTCGCCATCGACGACCTCGAACTCGCCGCCGACCAGTTCACCGAGCTCTGCAAGGCCAGCCTCTGGACCCGCTGCGTCTTCGGCGTGGCCAAGGCGCCCTGCGAGGCCGAGATCGCCCGCACCGTCGATGGCGCAGTCGCGACCTTCCTCGCGCGCTACGGCGCTTGAGTGCCGGTCAGTCGAGCCGCCGCACCAGCATCTGGTTGCCCGGCCCACGCTTGGTCTCGAAGACCTTGAGCTCGTCCACCAGATCCGAGAGCTTGCGCTTGCCGTAGCTGCGGGTGTCGAAATCGGGGTTGGCCGCGGTGATGAACTGGCCAAGCTGGCCGAGCGTGTACCAGTCGTCTTCCTGCTCGATCGCATCCATGGCGGTGAAGAAGAGATTGCGCGCATCCTCGAGGCTGCCGCTCTTCTGCGGCTTGATGCCCGCCGCCTTTTCCGGGGCGCTGTCGAGGTTCTCGAGAAAGATGAACCGCTTGCAGGCCTTGCGGAAGGCGTCTGGCGTTTTCTGCATGCCCATGCCGAAGACGTCGAGCCCCTGCTCGCGGATGCGGCTGGCGAGGCGGGTGAAATCGCTGTCCGAGCTGACCAGCACGAAGCCGTCGAAGCGGCCCGAGTGCATCAGGTCCATGGCATCGATCACCAGAGCGATGTCACTGGCGTTCTTGCCCACGGTATTGGCCGGCTGGTGATGCGGCACCAGGCCGAACTCGGCGGCGATCTTCGACCAGCCCGCCATTTGCTGACTGGAAAAATCGCCGTAGCAGCGGCGCACGCTGGCCTCGCCGAGGCTGGCCAGTTCGTCGAAGATTGCCTTGGCATATTTGGGGGACGTGTTGTCCGCGTCGATCAGGACCGCAAGCAGGCGGGTGTCGTCTCGCATGGGATACTCCTCAGCGGGCTCAGCTTCAGCTGCCCGCAAGTGTCTTGTAAAGGACCAGCGCGTCAACGTCGCCCTGTGTCGGGTGATGGAAGGCGCCGGGAAGGCGACCGACGATCTCGAAGCCGGCGCGCAGCCAGGTGTCGATCGCGCGGGTGTTGGTCGAAACCACAAAGTTGAATTGCATGGCGCGGAACCCGAGGCTCGGTGCGATCTCCAGCGAATGCGCCAGCATCCGCCGCGCCACGCCGCGCCCGCGGGCCTCGGCCGCAGTGATATAGCCGCAGTTGCAGACGTGCGAGCCCCCGCCCTTCTGGTTGCGGACGATGTAATAGGTGCCGAGCAGGCGCGCGCCGTCACTCATGACGAAGACGCGGCGTTCCGGGCCCGTCCAATAGGCGATCGCCGCCTCGCGCGAGATGTCGGCGTCGATGGCGTAGGTGTCGCCGGCGCGGAACACCGGCTCCAGCATCTGCCAGACCGCCTCGGCGTCGGCGGGGGCATAGGCGCGCAGCTCCAGCGTCTCGCTCATCAACTCTGTCCCTCGGTCTCGATGCGGATGATTTCGCCGCAGTGTTTGCAATGTATGGCGTCGGCGTCATGCAGGCGAAGCCCGCAGGTGTCGCAGGTCTTCTTCACCTTGATCGGCCGGAACAGCACCTGAGCAAGGCGCAGGAAAAGGGTCACGCCGCAGATCATCACCAGCACCGAGATGATACGCCCCCAGGACCCGTCGAGCGTGATGTCGCCATAGCCGGTGGTGGTGAGCGTGGTGACAGTGAAATAGAGCGCGTCCGCGTAGTTGTCGATGTCCGGGTTGGTCCGGTACTGCGTGGCGTAGACAAGCCCTGTCATCACGAAGAGGAAGACCATCAGGTTCACCACCGCGATGAGCACATCCTCGTTCTGGCGGAAGAACCGGAAGTCTTCGCGCAGGCGCTTGCTGAGCTGGTAGGTGTGCAAGAGCCGCAGCGTCCGCAGCACCCGCAGGAAGCCCAGCCCCTCGCCCGCGAGCGGCGCAAGAAAGGAGATCATCGAGACCAGGTCGGCCACGGTGGTCGGACTGAGCAGGAAGCCGGTTTTCTTGGGCGCGATCCAGAGCCGGGCGAGGAAATCCGCGAGGATCACCAAGCCGAAGGCGACGTCGATGATCTCAACCACGCGGCCATGCGAGGTGAAGGAGGTGGCGATGACGAAGAGAACGGTGAATATGTCGAAGCCGAGCAGCGCGTAGCGGAAGCGATGCGCCTCATCGCCGTCGCCCTCGTAGAGTTCCCTCAGCTTGTCGCGCAGGCCCATGTCCGCCGTCCCCTTCCGGTTCCTCGAAGCTATAGGGTGGCGCGGGACTCCCGGCAAGCCAAGCGCCCGCCGAGAGAAATTTCGTGCCGGTTGCCCGGATGGATCAGAACTCCACCACCGCGCGGATCGACTTGCCCTCGTGCATAAGATCGAAGCCGTGGTTGATCTCGTCGAGGGTCAGCTTGTGGGTGATCATCGGGTCGATCTCGATCTTGCCGTCCATGTACCAATCGACGAACTTCGGCACGTCGGTGCGGCCCTTGGCGCCGCCGAAGGCGGTGCCCTTCCACACCCGGCCCGTCACCAGCTGGAACGGCCGGGTCGAGATCTCGGCCCCCGCCGGCGCCACGCCGATGATCACCGACACGCCCCAGCCGCGGTGCGAGCATTCCAGCGCATCGCGCATCACCTTGACGTTGCCGGTGGCGTCGAAGGAGTAGTCCACGCCGCCGATCTGGTCGGCGCCGCGCTTGGTGAGGTTGACGATCTCCTGGGTGACCGAGCCCTCGATCTTCGACGGGTTGACGAAATGCGTCATGCCGAACTTCTTGGCCATCTCGGCCTTGGAGTCGTTGAGATCGACGCCGATGATCATGTCGGCCCCGGCCATGCGCAGGCCCTGGATCACGTTGAGCCCGATGCCGCCCAGCCCGAAGACCGCCGCGGTCGAACCGATCTCGACCCCCGCGGTATTGATCACCGCGCCGATGCCGGTGGTGACGCCGCAGCCGATGTAGCAGATCTTGTCGAAGGGCGCGTCGTCGCGCACTTTGGCGAGCGCGATCTCGGGCATCACCGTGTGGTTGGCGAAGGTCGAGCAGCCCATGTAGTGGTAGATCGGCGTGCCATCGAGCATCTTGAAGCGCGTGGTGCCGTCGGGCATCAGCCCCTGGCCTTGGGTGTTCCGGATCGCGGTGCAGAGGTTGGTCTTGCCCGACAGGCACGACGGGCACTCGCGGCACTCGGGCGTGTAGAGCGGGATGACGTGATCGCCGGGCTTCAGCGTGGTGACCCCCTCGCCCACCTCGAGCACGACGCCCGCGCCCTCGTGGCCGAGGATCGAGGGAAACAGCCCCTCCGGATCGGCGCCCGAGCGGGTGAACTCGTCGGTGTGGCAAAGGCCGGTGGCCTTGATCTCGACAAGCACCTCGCCGGCCTTTGGCCCGTCGAGTTCCACGTCCATGATTTCGAGTGGTTTTCCGGCCTCGAGAGCCACGGCTGCACGGGTTCGCATGTCGATGTTCCTTCTGGAGTGTCCAAGGGATCGGTGCGCGGCCGCCCTGTACGGAGGGACCGCATCCGGGGATATGAAAAACAGCGAGAACGGCGATGCGCTCGGGGGCGCCTCACCTTTCCGATGCGACAGAAGTCCTATATCTCCCGCCCCGGAGCAATCCGGATGTTCGGACTTTTCCGGACAACTCACCCCCAGATCGCGCAAACCACCGGTGTCACGAACGGAGCCCCGCATGCCTGACCGCTGCCCCAGCGCACCGGAAACCGCGATCATCACGTCGCGCAAGGTGCACATCGTAATCTACCCCGGCTTCAAATGCATGGAGGCGGTCGGGCCGGTGAACGTTTTCACTGCCGCCAACCGATATCTCGCGACAGCCGCGCACCCGGCGCGCTACGACGTCGAACTGGTCGCTCCGACCTCGGGTCCGGTGCAGTCCGAGAGTTTCCTGACGCTGACCGCGCAGCGCGCACTCGAGGGCTGCATCCCGGAGGACACCGTGATGATCGCCGGGGCGCTGGAGATCGAGGAGGCGCTGCGCGGCAACCCGCAAATCGTCGACTGGTGCCGCCGCAATGCCGCGCGCGCCACGCGCTTCGCCTCGCTCTGCACTGGCACTTTCTTTCTTGCAGAGGCCGGGCTTCTGGACGGGCGCCGCGCCACAACGCACTGGAGCGTCGCCGCAAGGCTGCAGCAGGACTACCCCGACGTGCGGGTCGAGGCCGACGCGATCTTCCTGCGCGAGGACAACCTCTATACCTCGGCGGGCGTTACCGCCGCCATCGACCTCGCGCTGGCCTTCGTCGAACAGGATTTCGGCCGCGATCTCGCGCTGTCGGTGGCGCGCGACATGGTGATCTATCTCAAGCGCCCCGGCGGCCAGTCGCAGTTTAGCGCGGTGCTGACCGGCCAGACCCAGGTCCGCTCGGGCATCGCCGACATCAGGACCTGGATCCACGCCAACCTCGAGCGCAAGCTGCAGACCGGCGATCTGGCGCGTCGCGCGGGGATGAGCGAGCGCAACTTCGTGCGCCAGTTCACCAAGGACGTCGGGCAGAACCCCTCGGATTACGTGATGAACGCCCGCTGCGAGCGCGCCACGACCCTGCTGCTCGAGACGGGACTGCCGGTGAAGACCATCGCGCACCGGGTCGGCTTTTCCTCGGATGACCAGATGCGCAAGGTGTTCAACCGCAAGTTCTCTCTGACCCCGCGCGAGTACCGGGAGCGGTTCTCGACCGCCGCCTAGATCGGGGTGCCGATTGCGCAGCGCGGGCCGTATAAGGGCAGCGTCATGAGCCGCGCGCGCTAAGTACGCAGGTCGGCGCCGCACTCGGCCACCAGCTTCAGGGCCAACGAAGGGCCGAGGCCATGGATCGGCCTCAGGGCGGGTCCCAACACGTAGTGGAGGGCCGCTCGGACATCGAAGGCCGCTGCGTTGAGCTGCCGGCCTCCGATAGCGGGCTTCGGCAGCGGGTTCCAGCCTGCAGTCGCACCCCTCGATCTTGCCTTTGTAGAAGTCTCGAGGGGCTGCGCCAGGGCGAAGACGTGCTCCGCCCGGTCATTGCCGATGAGCGCGGCACGGATCGGCTCCGGCGAGGACTTGCATCGCACGTCTCGGTCGCCGGCCGGGCGATCGGGGTCACGTTCTCCCGAGACAATCGCACGGATGATCTTCATGCCTGTCGCGCGGTGATGTCGGAGACGACGTGATGCAGTTGCAGGTTCATCAGCGCCTTCTGCATATGTTGGATATGGGCCATTGCATACTCTGTCAGCCGCTCCCGCTGCCGCATGTCGGCGCGCAGCGTCGGGACCTCCGCATCAGGGCGGACGCTGCCTCGTAGCAGTCCGTAGGACTGAAGCTGGCGCAGCCAGCTCGCATCGCCTGCGTGCGACTTCCGGCCCGGCACGTTCTTGGCATAGCGGGCGTTCACCTGGCTCCCCTTGAAGCCTCGGGCCTTGAGGAATTCGAACGCCGAGATCCAGCAGACGCCTGTCGCCCCCATCGCCACGCCGGTTGTACCTCGGTCCGCAAACCATTCGGCCAAGGCCTGCAGGTTCTGGGTGAATGTGCCGAAGGCGCGCACCGGCGGGTTGCGACCCGGGACGTTTGTTAGGATGTCACGTATCGTGCCATCGTCGGTCCTGATGTCATCAACCACAAGACCAGCCGGGACCAAACCTCTTAAATCCTAACGCCGCATCCTGCACATCCTTCTGATATTACGTCAGAAGAAGTAGGTGCCTCCGTGATCGGCGCGCATCAAAAGTGAGCCAGAGCCAATTTTGCATGCCGGTTCACAACCAGCGTCCCGGCAGAGCGTAGCGATCGGCCCGTCCGAGCCTAGTTGCAGCGCCAATTTCTCGCGGCGCGCGTTTGCAGCGAAGCCGCTGCCGCAAAGAAGTAGAAATTTACGGGGCGCCGCAGCCAAGACCTCGCACATTCATGCTGGGCACAGCGACAATCGAAGCTTCAAGGACCGGACCGCGGACAGTCCGGCCGCTCGCCACTCCGCGATCTGCGGTCCGGCCAGCAAGAGCCTCAACGGCTGCATCCGTTGGCCCGAGTTGCGACTTGCGGAGATGCGACCCACCGAGCTTGTCCGCGCCTCGTACCTTGGGCGGCGCGCAGGAGACCGACTTCGAGCCCGAACTTGTCGTCGCCGCGAGCGCTGTCCTCCGATGATTTATTGTGGCGAGGGAACTAGGCCTTTCGGCACAGCCAAATGATAACCGGGGCCGCGGCAGGGCGGTTGCCCTGACCGCCGCGGCCCGGATGTGACGCTACTGCAATTCCACGGTCACCTGCTTGATCGTGCCGGTGAACGCAAAGGGCGCCTCCTCCCGATAGTTCGGAGTGACCGTCGATCCGAGGTCCATTCCGATGTCCAGCGTCTCGGTTGCGGAATAGCGGGCCGGAACGGTCTTCTCGACATCTCCGCTTGCGACCTCGGCACCATCCACAAGCAGCGTCGCAGTGCCGCCCGTGACCTCCTTCCCGGCCTCGAAAGGAAGCTGTTCGTAGACCATCGTCACGGTGTGTTCGCCCGGCTCCAGCGCTGCCTCTCCTGCGACCCGGTAGACCTCCTTGCCGAAAAAGTTGAACTCGTAGACCGGCACCCCGTCCTCGAGATACAGCGTGTATCCCGCCGACGACCCACCGTTCGCGATCATCACGCCACTTGCGCCTTCCTCGGGCACCTCGATCTCGGCGGTGATCGTATGAGAGCGCTGATAGGTCGGAGCCGCGCTGCCTTCGGGTATGCGAACCGTGCCCGGCGCATAGGTGAAGACGTCGCGACCACGGGTCACGGACGGGCGTTCGGGGTTCCTGGCACGCTCGGCGAAGCGGTCGTCAAGCGGGTAGACCTGGAACTTTTGGGCTTCTTCGTCGAACATCGCCTGAAGCTCGGCGAGCTTCTCGGGGTTCTCTGCGGCGACGTCATGTGCCTGCGAGAAGTCTTCCTCGATGTTGTAGAGCTCCCAGGTGCTGTCGTCGAAACCCACCGAGCCGGTCAGCACCCAAGGCGCGCCGTGAAAAGACGCCGCAACCCAGCCGTCATGGTAGAGCGCGCGATGCCCTCCGGTCTCGAAATACTGCGTGTGCCGTGTCCCAGCAGCTTCGGCATCGGCAAAGCTGTACTCCATGCTCACGCCTGCCATGGGGATCTGTTCGACCCCATTAACCACCTTAGGTTCCGGAATGCCCACCGCTTCGAGGATCGTCGGGGCGATGTCCACGACGTGATGGAACTGCGTCCGGATGCCACCGGTGTCGGTGATCTGCGCGGGCCAGCTGACGACCATGCCGTTGCGGGTTCCGCCAAAATGCGACGGCACGCGCTTCATCCACTGGAACGGCGAAGAGCCGGCCCAGGCCCAACCGACAGGGTAGTGGTTTTCATGCAGCGGCCCGCCGATCTCGTCTATCACGGGCAGCTGCGCCTCGACCGTGTCGGGAACGCCGTTCTGGGTCATCATGTTGTTCAGCGTCCCGGTGACGCTGCCCTCGGCGCTTGGCCCATTGTCGCCTGCCACAAGGATGATCAGCGTATTATCGGCCTCGGGCAAGGCGTGGACCTTATCGATCAGGCGGCCGATTTCATGGTCTGTCTGCGCCAGGAACCCGGCAAACACCTCTTGGTGTCTGCTGAAGAGCCGCTGGGCATCGGCGTCGAGAGAGTCCCAGGCCTCGATTTCCTCCGGCCGCGGCGTGAGGTCGGTGTTTTCGGGGACAACGCCGATGTCTTTCTGCCGGGCGAGCGTCTCTTCGCGGACCTTGTCCCAGCCCTGATCGAACTGGCCCGAGAACTTGTCGATCCATTCTTCGCTGACGTGCAGCGGGGCATGCACCGCGCCCGGAGCGAAATAGATGAAATAGGGCTTGTCAGGCGCGACGGATTGCTGGCGATCGAGCCAAGCGACCGCATCGTCCACCAGGTCGACGTTGAGGTTGTAGCCTTCCTCCGGGGTGGTCTCCGGCTCCACCGGGATCGTGTTCCGGAAGAGCTGAGGGTCCCATTGGCTCGTCTCGCCGCCCTGGAAGCCTTACCAGTATTCAAATCCGAGCCCGGTCGGCCAGTGATCGAACGGCCCCAACGGAGAGGTTTCCCAATCCGGCGTGTTGTGCCATTTGCCGAAGGCGGCGGTCGAGTAGCCATGATCCTTGAGGATCTCTGCGATGGTCGCTGTCGAGCGCGGCCAGATGCTGTCGTAGCCGGGATAGCCGGTGGACAGCTCGGTGATCGTGCCAAAGCCGCTTTGATGGTGGTTGCGCCCGGTCAGCAGGGCCGCCCGTGTCGGCGAACAGATCGCGGTGGTGTGGAACCGCGTGAAACGCAGGCCGTCTTCTGCGAGGGCATCCATCGCCGGGGTCGGAACCGGCCCCCCGAATGTGCCGGGCTGGCCAAACCCGAGGTCGTCGATGAGAACGACAACGACGTTGGGCGCGCCTTCGGGCGGCGTTACAGGTTGGGGATAGTCCTGGGTCGAGCCCTCGAAGGTTTCCGTGATGACCCCTTCGAAAGGGGCCGGCGGCAGCGGCAGGACCGAGCCGTCCCGCGGCGCGTCTTGCGCGCTGGCCGTTGAGGCCGACGTGATGAACAGGAGGACAGCGCCTCCTCGAAGCGCACGCTTGACGTGAAATAGCCGGGTCATCGACTTCCCTCTACAATCATTGAATCAATTTGACGCTAGGTTAACACACAATTCATGCGTGCGAAGGTGCGACTTGCATCCGCGCCTTTTGGAGCAGAGCTGCGCTCGCCGAACCTGGTGCAATTGTCGGAGGAGGCTCTAAAAGGCCAGGTAAACGGGCTCAATTCTGCGCCCCTCCCACGGTGTGACGCAGGGGCAATGAACGGCAGGAAGGTCGAGATTTTTTGGAATAAGGCGGCTTGCTTGGCGGGCTGTGGGCAACCTCACTTCCTGCATGTCCAGGAGGGCCCGTTCGATGATGGGCAAGAGATCGGCGGCGCGGGGCGACCTGTTCCACAATCTCTCGCTTGAGACCCACATCCCAGCTGATCACCTATTGCGCTCCATCGACCGGATCGTCTCGCTCGACGATATTCGGCAGTAGCTGGCCCCGGTCTACAGTTCCAGTGCCCGACCTTCGATCGACCCGGAGCTAATGATCCGCATGCTGCTGGTCGGCTATTGCTTCGGGAGATGCGTCCTCAAGCAGCGCTGCACCGTCTTGTCGCCATCCAGCGTCGGCCGCTTGATCGGCGCCGTTCGCCGGTAGCCAGGTGGCACCGAGACGTCCAAGGTTGTGTCGACCGTATCACGAGAGATGTTGAAACGGGCTGCTGCCGCCCCCTCATTGTCCGAAATCAGCTCTCGCGCCAAGCTGGTCTCCATCGCAGAGACCAGCTCGAACTGCGCGCGCGCCGCAATGTGTCTGCCTTTCTTCAACACGATCTAGCGGATCGAAGGTGCTCTCGCGCCCTCAGCCAAAGGCCAGCTTTTCATCGCAGGGCCACCAGCGCCGAAACCGACGCCGCTCAGGCTGGCGGATGCAGTCCGAAGGCGCGTTCTAGCACTTCGCCGGCTTCCAGACACAGGTCTTCGCGCCAGGGCGGTGCAACCAGTTGCACACCCGAGGGCACGCCTGTCTCAAGTCCGGAGCAAACCGACAGCGCCGGGAGGCCGAGCAGCGGGATTCCGATCTGAGGCACCTGAGCTTCCCAGAGGCGCGCAATGGCCTCAGGACCATTGAGGTCTTCGTCTTGGGCAAAGGGCAGTTCGGCCGAGACCGGCATCAGCACCAAGGGGTAATCGACAAGGAAGGCTCGCCACGCACGGATCAGCCGCGCGCGGCGGCTGAACAGCGCGCTGAACTTCGCGAGATCGATCCCCTGCGCCCGCTCCTCGTAGAAGCTCAGCAGCGCGATGGCACCCGGATCACCCTCGAGCTTCGCCGCCGCCAGCTTTTCGGAGTGCGCGTCCGAGAGCCAAAGGTCGATTTGCAGCTCGACCGCTTCGCGGATGTCGGGCACCTGCGTCGGCTCCTCGACGTGCCAGCCCGCCTTGCGCAGGATCTCAGCGGCGCGATCGAGGTCGGCAAGGATGCGCGGGTCGGTGTCGATGCCGCCCGGGCGCTTCATCAGCGCGACACGCGACGCGACGGCAGGGCCGGTGAGCGGCACCGGCGCGCTCCAGGGATCGTCGGGCGCATAGCCCGACATGCCCTCGAGCCCCAGCCGCAGGTCGTCGACCCGGCGCGCCAGCGGGCCGGCCACCGCCATGAGCTGCGGGCCGATGGCGCGGTCCGGCCCGGAGTGGTTGAAAGCCGGCACCCTTCCCGGCGTCGGGCGCAGACCCTGCACGCCGCAAGCATAGGCCGGGTAGCGGATCGAGCCGGCGATGTCGGTGCCATGGGCGATATGCCCCAGCCCCGCCGCCGTCGCCGCCCCTGCTCCGCCCGACGAGCCGCCGGGGGTCAGAGCGGAGTTGTGCGGGTTGCTGGTGGTGCCGTGCAACTTGTTGGAGCTGAACCAGCGGTAGGAGAAGGCCGGGCAATTTGTCCGCCCGACGACGATGGCCCCCTGCGCGCGCATGTTGCGCAGGAAGGGGCTGTCCTCGGTGGCAATGAGATCCTTGGCGAGCGTCGTGCCGTTGGTCGTGGCATAGCCCTTCTGGTCGGCGATCACCTTGACCGTCACCGGCACGCCGGCCAGCGCGCCGCCGTCCTCGCCCGCCGCGATGCGGGCATCAAGCGCCTCGGCGTCGCGCATTGCCTCCTCGCCGGTGTCCTGCACGATGGCATTGATCGCGGGGTTCAGCCGCGCCACCCGGTCGAGCGTGGCGCGGGTCACCTCTGCGGCCTTGAGCGAACCGGCACGAACGCGGGCGGCCAGCGCGCGGGCGGTGAGATCGTTGAGGTCTGTCATGATGCGGGGTCCGAAGTCAGAGAGAGGACAGTCGTTCGCGGATCGCCCGCACGACGAAGCGGCGTTCGGGGATGCTGGCGACATGCGGGGTGACGAGCACCTTCGGATGCGTCCAGAGCGGGTGGCCCTGCGGCAGCGGCTCGGTGTCGAAGACATCCATCGAGGCCCCCGACAGGTGCCCCCTGTCGAGCTGGGCAATCAGGTCGTCCTCCACGACCTGCCCGCCGCGCCCCATCTGCACCAGCGCCGCGCCCTGCGGCAGCTTCGACAGGAAGCCCGCGTCGATCAGCCCGCGCGTGGCATCGGTGAGGGGCAGCACGTTCACCAAGATGTCGCTCCGGGCAAGAAACGCGTCGAGCCCCTCTCCGTGAAAGTGCTCCACGCCCGGCTCTGCCGGTTCAGGCGCGCGGCGCGAATAACCCGCCACCGGATACCCGAGCCCAACCAAGCCCTTGGCGATCGCGCGGCCCATGTGACCGAACCCCAGAACCCCCACGCGGCGGTAGGCCGGCGAGAGCCCGATGACCCTGCGCGCCCACGCGCCGCGCGCCTGCTGGGCGACGTAGCGGCCCATGTCGCGGTGATGCCAGAGCACGTGGAAGGCCGCAAAACCCGCCATCTGCAGCGCCTGGTCCGCATCCTCGACGCGGTAGACCGGCACATGCGCGGGACGCGACGGGCAGGCCATGATCGCATCGGTCCCGGCGCCTGCCGAGAAGATCGCCTTGAGCCCCGTCATTCCCTCGAAGAGATCGTCGGGCGGGATGAAGGTGAAGACGAAATCCACCTGTGCCGGATCTGAGACATCCTCGCGCTGCAAGACGGTCAGCTCGGGCGCATCCTCGGCGAAGACCCCGCTGAAGTGCGGCCAGAGATCGACACCGCCGGTCGTCGTGATGACGCCCCTCATGCGGCGCCTGCCTTTGCCCAATCTGCGCCCGGAACGGCGGCCAGGAGCTGCCGCGTGTAGTCCTGTTGCGGGTTCAGGAAAATGTCGTGCACGGTTCCGATCTCCACGAGTTTACCCTTCTGCATCACGGCGATCCTGTCGCAGAGCTGCGCCGCCACCCGCAGATCGTGGGTGATGAAGAGGATCGACAACTCGAAACGCTCGCGCAGATCGCGCAGAAGGTCCAGAACCTGCGCCTGAATGGAGACGTCCAACGCCGAAACCGCTTCGTCCGCGATGATCAGCTCGGGATCCATGGCGAGCGCGCGGGCGATGCCGATACGTTGGCGCTGGCCGCCGGAGAATTCATGTGGGAAGCGGCTGGCGGCATCGGCGCCGAGACCGACAATCTCTAGAAGTTCCCGCGCGCGGGCCCGCGCTTGCGCTTTCGGCACGCCCTTGGTGATCGGCCCGTCGGTGAGTGCGCCCATGATGCGCTGGCGCGGGTTGAGCGAGGCATAGGGGTCCTGGAACACCATCTGCACCTTGTGGCGCTGCTTGCGCAGCTCTTCCTCGGAGAGCGCCGCCAGATCGGTGCCGCCGACCAGAACCTGCCCGCCGTCGGGCGTCACCAACCGCACCGCGGTGCGGCCCAGCGTCGACTTGCCCGAGCCGCTCTCGCCCACCAGTCCCAGCACCTCGCCGCGCCCGACGGTGAGCGAGACGTCATCCACCGCGCGCACCTCGCGCACCGGGCGGAACATGCCGCCGCCAGTACGGTAGACCTTGCGCAGCCCCTTGATCTCCAGCGCCGGCACCTCGCGTGGCGCACGGGCGGGCGGCAGCTTCCCGGTGGGGATCGCATCGAGCAGGCGGCGGGTGTACTCGTGCTGCGGGTCGGTGAGCACCGAGGCCGCGCTGCCGCGCTCAACCACCCTGCCCTCGCGCATGACGATCACCTGATCGGCGATCTCTGCCACCACGCCGAAGTCGTGGGTGATGAACATCACCGCCATTCCGCGCTTGTCGCGCAGGTCGAGGATCAGCTTCAGGATCTGCGCCTGCGTCGTCACGTCGAGCGCCGTCGTCGGCTCGTCGGCAATCAGCAGCTTCGGCTCCAGCGCCAGCGCCATGGCGATCATTGCCCGCTGACGCTGCCCGCCGGAGAGCTGGAAGGGATAGGCGCGGATGATCTTCTCGGGATCCGGCAGGCCAACCTCGCGAATGAGGTTCAGCGCCTTCTCGCGCCGCTCCTGCTGGGAAAAGCGGTCATGGGCGGCGAAGACCTCGGCGATCTGCTCGCCGATGCGCATCAGCGGATTGAGCGCGGTCATCGGCTCCTGAAAGATCATCGCGATGCGCGCCCCGCGCAGCGCCTGCTTCTCGGGCTCGGGCAGGCGCAGGATGTCGCGCGCTTCGAACATGGCGCGGCCGGCTTTCACGCTCACGCCCGGCGGCAGCAGCCCCATCAGCGCATTCGCGGTCATCGACTTTCCCGAGCCACTTTCGCCGACCACGCAATGGATCTCGCCTTTCTCGATGCTCATCGACATGTCCTCGACAGCGAAGGCGCGATCGGCCCCCTGCGGCAATCCGATGCTGAGATGCTCGATGGACAGAGTGCTCATGCCTTGCCCTTCCGGCTGAGATGGGGGTTTAGGGCGTCGTTCAGCCCCTCGCCGATGAGGTTCAGCGCCAGCACCGTGATCACGATGGCGATGCCCGGGAAGAAGCTCAGCCACCAGGCGCTGCGGATCACCGTGCGCGCCGCGCCGATCATGTAGCCCCAGCTCATCGCGTTGGGATCGCCAAGGCCGAGGAACGACAGCGAGCTTTCCAGCAGGATCGCCGTGGCGACCATTAGCGAGGCCATGACGATGATCGGCGAGACGGTGTTGGGCAGCACCTGCGTCAGCAGGATGCGCGGCCGCGACAGGCCCGCAAGCCGTGCGGCATCGACGAACTCGCGCTTGCGCACCGACATGACCTCGGCCCGTACCAGCCGCGCCACCGGCGGCCAAGAGACGATGGCGATGGCGATGGTGATCGAGGCCAGCGTCGGCTCGAAGATCGCCACCAGCACGATGGCCAGCGCGAAGTTGGGGATGGTCTGGAAGAACTCGGTGAAGCGCATCGCCCCTTCGTCCACCCAGTTGCCGTAAAACCCCGCGAGCGCCCCCAGCGGCACGCCGATCAGCAGCGCCACCAAAGTCGAGACGAGCCCGACCAACAGCGACACCCGCGCGCCGTAGGCCAGCTGCGAGGCGACGTCACGGCCGAGCGTGTCGGTGCCCAGCGGCAGCCCGTCCATGGTAAAGGGCGTCAGGAACGGACGCTGCACCATCTGCCACGGCGTGTGCGCAAAGATCAGCGGCGCGAAGATGGCGATCCCGATCACCGCCAGCAGCAGCACCACGCCGACCATTGCCCCGATATTGGAGGAAAAGCGTTTCCACATGGCTCAGACCCTCCTCATGCCTTCGCGCCGATGCGCGGATCGACCAGCCGGTAGACGATGTCGGTGACGATATTGAACAGGATCACCATGGCCGCCGAGACGAGGAAGACCCCGAGGATGGTGTTGTAGTCGCGCGCCGCGAGGCTCTCGAACATCAGCCGCCCGATGCCGGGCCAGGCAAAGACCGTCTCGGTCAGCACCGCGCCGCCCACCAGTTGCCCCGCCTGCAGGCCCGCAAGCGTGACCACCGGCAGGATCGCGTTGCGCAGAATGTGGCGGCGGCGGATGGCGGGGCCCGACAGGCCCTTGGCCTTGGCTGTCTTGACGAAGTCGAGCTGGCTCACCTCCAGCATCGAAGCGCGGGTCATCCGCATGTAGACCGCCATGAAGAAGAGCCCGAGAGTCAGCGCCGGCAGCACGAGGTGCTTGGCGATGTCGAAGGCACGCGCCAATCCGGTGTAGCCTGCGCCCACCGTCTCGTAGCCGAAACCGGGCAGCCAGCCGAGCCAGACCGAGAACACCAGCACCGCCATCAGCGCGGCCCAGTAGAGCGGCGTGGCGTAGAACAGCAGCGCCAGCGTGGTCAGCAGGCTGTCCGAGGCTTTGCCCACCCGCGCCGAGGCGGCGACGCCAAAGGCGATGCCCAGCACCAGCGAGATCACGAAGGCGGTCAACGTCAGCAGCAGTGTCGCGGGGAGCCGCTCGGCGATGAGCTGCGCGACGGGCGCGCCCTGCCGGAAGGAATAGCCGAGATCCAGCGTCAGCACGCTGCCGACGTATTTGCCCAGCTGCACGTAGAACGGCTGGTCGAGACCGAAGCGCTCGCGCAACTGTTCGATCATCTGCTCGTCGGCGGCCCCCGCCTCGCCCGCCAGCACCACCGCCGGGTCGCCCGGCGCCGCATGCAGCAGGCAGAAGTTCAGGACCGCGATGGCCAAGAGTGTCAGGAACGCCTTGAACGCCCGTGACAGGATTACGGTGAGTATGGTCATAGGCCCCCGGACGTCCCGTTGGTTCCTGTCCTCCGCCGGAGGACGGCTCAGGGGCGGGCCGGCACCGGCCCGCCCCGTGGCTGTGACTTATTCTTCGACCCAGGCGTCGCGCAGACCGTCGTTCACCCCGATGGCGGTGGTCACCAGGTCGTTGACGTTGCACCGATAGATGGTCGGGAACTCCAGTTCCTGAAGCCAGGCCACGGGCACGTCGTCGACGATCTCCTTCTGGATCTCGGCATAGGCGGCAGCACGGTCCTCGGTGTTCACCATTCCCGCGGCTGCGGACCACTTGGCGTCGAGCTCGGGGTTCTCGTAGCCCTCGACGTTGTTCCAGGGGCTGCCCTTGCTGATCTGGCTCGCCACGTAGTTGCGCGACACACCCAGCGCCGGGTCGCCATATTGGTAGAGGTAGGTGAAGGCGAGATCGTAGTCCCACTGCGAGGTCTTCTCGTTCCAGCCCGCGACGTCGCTGCTGTCGATTTCGGCGTTGATGCCGACCTCCGAGAGGTTCTGCCGCACCGCCTCAGCCCAGCGTTGCCAGGTCTCGCCGTAGGGCAGCGGCAGGATGCGTACGGCCTCGCCGTCATAGCCCATCTCGGCCAGCAGTTCCTTGGCCTTGTCGGGATTGTAGTCGTAGTGGGTGACATCATCGCTGTAGAAATTGGTCGAAGAGGCGACCGGTCCGGTCGCGACCTTGCCGAAGCCGTTCCACACCACGTCTTTTACGAAGTCGCGGTCCATGGCGTACATGACCGCCTGGCGGAAGCGCACGTCGGCGGTGGGCCCCTGACGGTTGTTCAGCCACATCCACGAGAGCGGCGCGAAGAATTCCCAGCCTGCGCCGGTGGAACAGACGCCCTCCATCTCGGTCAACCGCGGCACATCCCAGTTCTCGACCGAGCCGCCGGGCAGCACGTCCACCTCGCCGGTCTCGAAGGCCACGGCACGGGCGGCAGCATCGGGGATCACGCGGTAATAGACCTCGTCGAGGTAGGGCTTGCCGTCGAGGTAGTAGTCCTCATTCTTCACCAGGTGGATGTAGCTGCCCTTCTCCCATTTCTCGAACTTGAACGGGCCGGTGCCGATGGGCGTCGCGTTCATCTCGTTGGTCGCGTAGTCGGTGCCCTCGTAGATGTGCTTGGGAACGATCGGCATGGTGCCTGCCTCGAAGGCGTTGATGAACGGGCCAAAGGGCTCCTTGAGCTGGAACACCACCGTCGTGTCGTCGGGCGCGGTGATGCTCTCGACATAGGCCAGCGAGGCTCGCAGGCGGGCGTGTGTCTCGCGCAGGAAGACGTCGGCCGAGAAGACCACGTCATCGGCGGTGAAGGGCTCACCGTCGTGCCAGGTCACCCCGTCCTGAAGTTGGAAGGTGTAGGTCAACCCATCGTCCGAGATCTCCCAGCTCTTGGCGAGGCTGGGTTGCGGCTCGAGGTCGGCGTTGTAGCGCAGCAGGCTCTCGTAGATGTCGCCCGCCACCAACTGGGTGGGGCCATTCTGCACGAGGCCCATCATCAGCCCCGGCGGTTCGGGCTGCACGACGATGTCGAGGCGGCCACCCTCCTGCTGCGCGGCAAGCGGCGCGGCAAGGGTGGCGGCGATCAGGAAAGTGGTCGCTCTAAGTGTTTTCATGGGGTCCCTGTTGGTTCTGTTTGACTGCTTTTCTTCGAAAGTCAGGCCCCGGAAACTGACCGGGGCGGGCAGAGGCTCAGCCCCGGTAATCAGGGGCGTGAGCGTCGAGCCGGCGCAGATGCGCGGCCCATTCGGGGTCGGGTTTGCCGCGAAGCTCGACCGAGTCATAGGCGTGCTGGTATTGCCGCGCCGTGTGCTCGGCGACCGCCTCGGGCAGCACGTCGGCGGTCAGCCCCATACCGAGCGCTGCCACCTGCGCCTTGCACGATCGCTCGAGGTTGAGCGCCAGTTTCACCGCCTCGGAGACCGAGCGGCCCAGCAGCAGGGTGCCATGATTGCGCAACAGCATGACCTGCCTGTCGCCGAGGTCCGCAACGATGCGCTCGCGCTCCGCAAGATCGAGCGCAATGCCCTCGTAGGCGTGGTAGGCGATGCGCCCGTGGAACTGCGCCGACCATTGGTTGAGGCTGAGCAGCCCCTCCTTCACCGACGACACGGCCACCCCCGCGACGGTGTGGGTGTGCAGCACGCACAGCGCGTCATGCCGCGCCATATGCACGGCCGAGTGGATGGTGAACCCCGCGGCATTGACGCCCGCGCCAAAGGGATCGTCGATCACCGCGCCGGTCTCGTCCACCGTCACGAGGTTTGCCGCCGTCACCTCGTCGAACCGCAGGCCGAAAGGGTTCAACAGGAATCGCTTTTCGCCTTCTGGGCCGTCGGGCAGGCGCGCCGAGATATGGGTGTAGATGCCGTCATCCATCCCTTCGAGGGCGATCAGCCGGTACGCGGCGGCAAGGTCGCGGCGGAGGGTCTGGACTGTGGACGTCGGCGCGCCATCTGGCATTCGGCTCTCCTCTGGTAGGCTCGCCGCGGGGCGAGCACCGTGCACATTCTTACCTCATGGTAAGGGCAGCCCCCCTGCCCCGGTCAAGGGAATTGTCGACAATCGTCAAAACCGCATTTACCCTTGGGGGAAATTCAGGCGCATGACGGCATGGCGAGACCCCCACAGCAGACCGGCTTCCAACCCCTTGACCGCGAGGGGCTCGTGCAGCGCGTTGCCACGCTGCTGAGCAAGGCCATCGTCACTGGCCAGCTCGCCCCCGGTGCGCGGCTCTCGGAATCGGTGGTCGCGCGCGAACTGGGCGTGAGCCGCGCCCCGGTGCGCGAGGCGGCGCGGCTGCTCGAGAACTCGGGGCTGGTGACCTACCACGCCAATCGCGGCTTTTTCGTGCGCGAGACCTCGGCCGAGGCGTTGAACGACCTTTACGAGCTGCGCATGGTGATCGAGATCGCCGCCGCGCAGCGGGTGCTTCGGAACGGGCTGACCGACACGATCGACCGGCTCGCCGCGCAGATCGACACGCTGCACGAGGTTGCCGCTGCCGGCGCCGACATGCTTACCCAAGTCGAGGCGGACATGGAGTTCCATCGCCTGCTCTGCGCCGGCAGCGGCAACCCCAAGTTCCTGCATGTCTTCGATCAGATCGCCGCCGAAACCGAGTTCTCGATCATGGTGATCGGCCGGCTCTACGACGATCCGCACAAGATCGCAGAAACCCACGAGCCGATCGTCACTGCCCTGCGCCGCGGTGACGAGGTCGCGACGCGCGAGGCCATAAGGTATCACATCGGCGTCGCACAAGACCTGGTGACGCGCCAGTTCCGAGACATCGAGGCCGGAACCACGGAGGGCTGAACGCCCGTCCGGCCCAAGACCCCGTGAGGGCCTACGGCAAGGCAAATCCGGCGCGACTGGCTGACACGGGTCGACCGAGCACTGTCCGGAAAAGCCGCGATGTCGGCTTTGAGCCGGCTCTGCCGTCATTCGAGGGACAGAGATGCTGCGTGATGCGCGAATGGCCGCCATGATGAAACCGTAGGACAACGCTTGACCCTTGGGCGAAGGCCCGCAATAGGCCGCCCTCGCCAGATGGCCGCCTCGCCTGGGTGATGGGGGCGCCGTGCTGCCGCAAGCCCGCTCCGAGCCCTTATCAACTTGCGCGTGGAGCGAAAAGGATCACTGCGGCGCCAATCAGGCACAGGCTGGCACCAGCGATGTCCCATAGGTCTGGCCGCTGTCCTTCAGCGCTCCACATCCAGAACAGCGACGCGGCGATGTAGACGCCTCCGTAGGCTGCAAAGGCTCTGCCGGCAAAACCTGCCTCGACCGGTGCCAGCAACCAGCCGAACGCTGCAAGGCTCGCAATCCCTGGCAGCAGCCAGAAGATCGACGCGCCCCGCCACCAGACCCAGATTGCAAAGCAGCCGGCGACCTCGGCCAGGGCCGCGAGCGGATAGATCAACACGTTCGGCATCAGCAGCCGGGCCGGTCGTGATCAGAGAGGCACTCTTCGTGGTCGCGTAGCACCTCAAGGATGCGGCAGTTCGCAACCCGATCGGCCCTGCACTCGCCGATCATCCGTTGCAGTTCGACCCGGAGCGCCTCAAGCCGAGCGATGCGTGCCTCAACCTCATGGAGCTGTTTCTGAGCAACCGCATCGACCTGCGCACAGGACCTTTCCGGGCTGTCCGAGAGGTCCAGGAGTTCCCGTATCGCCTCCAGCGAAAAGCCGAGTTGTCGAGAGTGCCGGATGAATGCGAGCCGGTCGAGTTCCAGCGGCCCGTATCGGCGCTGCCCCCCCTCGCTGCGCCCGGGCTCGGGCATCAAACCGATCTGTTCGTAATAGCGGATCGTCTGCACCTTGGTGCCCGTCCGCTTTGCCAGTGTTCCAATGGCCAGCATGAGCGTCTCCTTCCCTCGTTAGCGCGTCGTGTCCCCCGCGGCCAAAGATACGGAAAACCTTCCTCGCGAGGCTTGAACCTACAGTGGCTGTAGCCCGTATAGCTAAGTTCAACCGAGAATCACAACGGAGGTTCGGTATGGCCGATGGCAGCACACGACAACGCGAATGGCGCGTTACAGGCATGGATTGCGGGTCATGCGCCGCCAAGGTGCGCGGCGCAGTCGAGCGCCTGCCTGGCGTCGAGCGTGTTGATGTCGCCCTGATGGCCGAGCGGTTGCGACTGACGCTCGATGAGACACAGACACCGCCAGAGCACATCGAGAAGGCAGTGCGCGGAGTCGGCTTCGGGATCGCGCCAAAGGGCGCGCGGCCAGAGAAGCCCAAGGGTGGCTTTGTCCTGCCGGATGGCGCCTTTGCGGATGCGGCGGAGGCCGTGGAAATCGACAGCGCGCCGGAGGTGATCACTGGGCCCACCGATGACGCGCCGACCTCTTGGTGGATGACGTCCAAGGGTCGCCTCGTGCTCGGAACCGGCGCACTGCTCTCGGCAGCTTGGGCGTCAACGTTTGTCCTGCCGGCTGAGATCGCGCATTGGGCGTTCGTGCTGGCGACACTGGTTGGGATTTTGCCCGTGGCGCAGCGCGCCTTGGCCATGACGCGGGCCGGCATGCCCTTCACCATCGAGATGCTGATGACCATCGCCGCTGGTGGCGCGCTGATCATCGGTGAGCCGGAAGAGGCGGCGCTCGTCGTTTTCCTCTTCGCCGTGGGCGAACTCCTGGAAGGAGTCTCTGCGAGCAAGGCGCGCGACAGTATTCGCGCCCTCTCGAAGCTCGTGCCGAAGACGGCACGGCTCGAAGTGGGAGGCAAGACACGAGAGGTCGCGGCCGAGAAGCTCCAGTTAGGTCAGGTCGTGCAAGTCCGGCCCGGTGACCGCGTGCCCTGCGACGGCGAGGTGATCGAGGGCACGTCGGGTGTCGACGAGAGCCCAGTGACCGGCGAGAGCGTCCCGAGCCTCAAGGAGCCGGGCGCGGAGGTCTTCGCGGGGTCGATCAACACCGAAGCTCTGCTGCGCGTGCGGGTGCTGAGGTCGGCCGAGGACAACACCATCTCCCGCATCGTCCGCCTCGTGGAAGAGGCCGAGAGCGCCCGCGCACCCACCGAGCGCTTCATCGACAGGTTCAGCCGGGTCTACATGCCCGCTGTGGTCGGGATCGCTGTTCTCGTCGCTATCGTTCCGCCGCTGGCCTTTGGGCTGGCTTGGGGTGACTGGATCTACCGGGCGCTTGCGCTGCTGCTGATCGGCTGCCCCTGTGCGCTGGTGATCTCGGTGCCAGCCTCGATTGCCTCGGCCCTGTCCACGGGAGCGCGCAATGGCCTGCTGATGAAGGGCGGCTCGGTGATCGAGGCGGTGGCCCGCACGACCCATGTCGCCTTCGACAAGACCGGGACGCTCACACATGGCAGGCCCCGCGTGACAGATGTCTCTGTGTTGAGTGGAAGCGGCGACGACCTCATGGCGCTTGCCGCCGGGGTCGAGAGCGGCGCGAGCCACCCGCTCGGACAGGCGATCTGCGCCGAAGCCGACCGGCGAGGCGTGGGCGCGGCGACGGCCACCGGCGGCCGCGCGCTTCCCGGCAAGGGGGCGGAAGCCTCCATCGACGGCGTGACCGTCAGCGTGGGCTCCCCGCGGCTGGCGAACGAGCGCGGTGCCCTCACGGACGACCTGCGGACCCGCGTGGCGGCGCTGGAAGCCGAGGGCAAGACGGTGGTCATCGTGTTGCGCGAAGACGTGCCTCAGGGCCTCATCGCGCTCAGGGACGAGCCGCGGGACGACGCGGCGGACGCTATCGCGCAACTGCGCGGGCTCGGCATATCTTCGGTCATGCTGACGGGGGACAACCCGCGCACGGCCCAAGCCATCGCTGAAGAGCTCGGGATCGAACATCGTTCGGAACTGATGCCGGAGGACAAGGTGACGGCGATCCGCGACCTGAGGGCGGAGGCCCGCGTGATGATGATCGGCGACGGGATCAACGATGCGCCGGCGCTCGCCGCCGCGCATGTTGGCGTTGCCATGGGCTCGGGCACCGACGTGGCGCTCGAGACGGCCGACGCGGCGATCCTGCGCAACCGCGTGACCGATGTGCCGGGCAAGATCCGCCTCTCCCGTGCGACCATGTCGAACATCCGCCAGAACATCGCGATTGCGCTCGGCCTCAAGGCGATATTCCTCGTGACTACCGTGCTCGGGATCACCGGCCTTTGGATCGCAATCCTCGCGGATACCGGTGCCACCGTGCTGGTGACGATGAACGCCCTGCGGCTGCTGTTCTTCCGTCCCACCCGCACGCCTGAACCTGCGGGGCACGTCGGTCTGACCGCTGAGACACGCCCCGATCACGCAACCGCAACGACCTGAAAGGGAGACACCGATGATCCTCACCCGCCGCGCCATGATGGCTTCCGCCGCGTGCTTCGCCGCGACAGGGCCGACCGCCGGTCTGTCCCAAAGCTCTCCGGCAATCCACGTCCTGAAAGATCCCAATTGCGGCTGCTGCACCGCTTGGATCGAGCTCCTGAAGGAGGACGGCTTCACCGTCACCACCGAGCGCAGCTACGGCACGCTCCTGATCCGGTACAAGCTCGAGAACGGCATCCCCCAGAAGATGACCTCCTGTCACACCGGCGAGGTCGAGGGCTACATGATCGAGGGGCATGTGCCGACGGCCGACATCCGAAGGCTCCTCTCCGAGCGCCCCGATGCCGTCGGTCTCGCCGTGCCCGGCATGCCTTATGGATCACCGGGCATGGGGCCAGAGCATGAGCGGGAAGCCTACGACGTGTTCCTGATCCTCGGAGATGGCGGGACGAAGGTCTTCTCCAGCTACGAGGCTGCCTGACGGCACCGATCTCAGGATCGCCGTGAGGCTACTGCACAAATCTCACACCGCGCGGTCGCAGCGAAAGTCAGGTAGGTCCCGCACTTCCGACCTTCATCCTCCGATAATGCTGCGCGATAGACGAATGGCCGGTCTGGTGAAGCTGCACCGCGGCGATCGGCAAGGGACTGAACGGCAGGTCAGGGCCGAGACTGCGGTTGACCCGGCGGGAACGCTGACCGGGTCATACATCCCCCTGGCCCCTACCTTGGACGCGCTATGTCGCGGCTTGGTTGTTTTCAGCCTCCATATCTGCTTCCCAAGGTTTACCGGACGGGGTAGGCAGCCCGAACCTTGGAAGGGTTGCGAAGATCATGGCGCAAAATGCCACCATTTACAAAATCGAACTGTCGATCTCGGACATGGATCGCCACTATTACGAGACCCATAAACTGACCGTTGCCAAGCATCCCTCGGAGACCGATGAGCGGCTGATGGTACGCATCGTCGCCTTCGCCCTAAATGCGCACGAGCACTTGGAACTGACCAAAGGACTGTCGACGGACAATGAGCCTGACATCTGGCAGAAGAGTTTAAGCGGCGAGATCGATTTGTGGGTGGCACTCGGGCTTCCGAGCGAGAAGGTCATACGGCAGTCCTGCAGCAAAGCCGCGAAGGTGATTATCTACCCCTATGGCGGCCGGACTGCCGAAGTGTGGTGGGACAAGGTTAAGAACGGCACCAGCCGTTTCGACAATCTGCGAGTGATCAATTTCTCGGACGCCGACACTGCCGCACTGGCCAAGCTGGCCAGCCGCGCGATGAAGCTCCAGGTCAATATCCAAGACGGCGACGTGATGGTCAGCGTCGATGAGAGCGTCGTCTACGTTGCGCCAGGCACATGGAAGGGCGCAGCCTAGATTGCCCTAGCCTGCTGCCACACCAAGGCGCCCGAGATGCGTCAGTCCACTCCGGCAAGCAAATGTCTGAAGTAGGCTGCGCTGCAGCGCTGATCACTGTGATATACGGCGGCTTTGGGCCGTGAGTGACGACCGATGTGGCGGTTCCGTTGTTCGGCTCGCCACAGTGCAGCAAGTCTGGTTCGAGCCCATTTTTGTTGAAAAACTCGGGTGGCTCCAATACAGCACGAAACTCCAGAACGCCCGTTCTAACTTGGGGCTAAAATTCCGCGTCGGAGAGGGAGATCTGACTTTCACCAGAACGAAATTTTGGTCGGAGCCCGGTGATTGCCCGGTGAGGGAGTTTTTCAACACAATCAGCCCAAAGTAGCCCCGGGTCCAGGCTTCCCTTTGGCGCTTGGATTAGCTCTCCCTTAGGGGAGCACTTCATCTGATAGTCACATGCCATGCTTTCTGAAGGTAACGTCACCAGTATCTCCAGACCGCTTGCGAAAAAGGCGGTCTGGCGGCGGCATCATTTGCACGCCTTCCTTGCCTGACCTCGTTTGGAGACGGTTTCCGATGCTGTGGAGATCCCTGCTTGCCCTGATCGTGGCGGCCCATGTTGCTTTGCCGACGCGTGCCCACGCCGCCGAAGTCACCCTGTCCAGCATGATCAGTGCGATCCAGCTCGCGCTGCTCGATGCACAAGTCGCGTTGGATGATAACCAGATGCTGCCGCTCTCGACGGTCGAGGTGGAGCTTAACGTGGTCAACCGGCTGGAGGTCGACGGGCGGGTGGGCTTCTGGATAGTCAAGCTCGGCGCGGTGCGCGAAAACTCGGTCACGTCGAATGTGCGCATGGTGCTGACCCCGCCGAGTGCCGATGCCGCCGAAAGCACCTCTGCCGCCGACGAACTGATCCGCTCCGTTCTGGCCAGCGCGATCTTCGAAGGCGCGGCGGCGCGCTGCTTCGCCATGGGCGGCCAGCCGCCGCTGGAGGCGACGGCCTTCGTCATCATGCTGGAATTCGCCCTGGTGGAAAGCGCCAACGGCGAGGTCAGCGTTGCGGTGCCTCCGATCGATACCGGGGCGGGCGGCACTGTGTCCGGGTCGGAATTGCAGCGGATTACCCTGATATTCGGCGCATGATGGCCAGGGCGAAGTGGATCGTAGGCCCCGGCCTTGCGCTCGGTCTCGCCGCTTTCTGGCCCGCCCAGGCGCAGGAGGCGGACCTCTGCAAGACGCCGCTCGACTATTACGACACGGTCTTGCAGGTGCCCGAGGGCGATAATCGCACCGTCGCGAAAGTCTATGTGCATGGCCAGCGCAGCGTGGAAAGCTATCGCGGCAATGCGGTGGTGATCGACGGCGCGCTCGGCCTCCTTCTGACGCCGCGCCATGTGGCGGTTGAGGCTGTGCAACGGTCTGGCACCCTCTCCGCGCTCGGCGCCCGGATCGACCTCGTGTTCCGGGGTTTCGAGGCCGATTACGACGAGGAGACCACGGCGACGATCGTTGCGCTCCTGGGCGAGGCCGGATTGGACAATACCGTGCCCACCGAAAATCAGGCGCGTGATCTCGCCCTGATCCAGGTGGACGACACCGATCTGTGGCAGATGATGCGCGAGCGGAGATTGGCCATCGGGCCGCGTCAAAGATCATACCGGCGCGCGTTGGTCGAAAGCTTCTTTGCCAATTCCTTCGCGCTCATCACCGACTGGGGGGACTTCATGCCGAGCACCTTTGCTGACAATTCGCAGGAGATGCTCTGCACCTATCAGTTCACCTATGACACCCGCGGGGGCGATAGTGGCGCGCCGCTTGAGCTGACCCCATCGAGTGGTCCGGGTTAAATGCTAATGCTTTGTCGGTCTTCGATCTACCGGGATGAAGACCTCGGGCGCCGGCCCCCGATATCCGAGGGCACTATGCGGCCGGTCCATGTTGTAGTGTTTTCGCCATCTTTCGATGAGGATTTGCGCCTCCCTCAACGAGTAGAAGACCTCGCCATTTAATAGCTCATCCCGGAAGCGCGCATTGAAGCTCTCGCAATAACCGTTCTCCCAAGGTGACCCCGGCTCGATGTAGGCGGTCTTCGCCCCCACCAGCTCGATCCAGTCGCGGACCTTCTGCGCGATGAACTCCGGGCCGTTGTCGGACCGGATGAACCGAGGCGGGCCGCGCTGGATGAAGAGATCGGTCAGGGCGTCCAGGACATCGGTGGAGTTCAGTCGCCTGTCGACACGGATCATTAACGCCGCCCGCGTATATTCATCGAGGATGTTGAGCGTCCGGTAGGCCCGGCCATCACTGGTCCGGTCATGAACGAAGTCGTAGGACCAGACGTGGTTGGGATGTTCAGGCTTCAGCCGCACGCAGGAGCCGTCGTTCAGCCAGAGGCGGCCGCGTTTCTTCTGCTTGTGTGGGACCTTGAGCCCTTCGCGCCGCCAGATGCGTGCCACCCGCTTGCGGTTCACCTGCCAGCCCGCCCGGCGCAGCAGCACGGCGACCCGGCGGTAGCCGTAGCGGCCATACTCCCGGGCCAGTTCGATGACGTCGGCGGTCAGCCGCGCCTCGTCTTCCCGGCCCTGGGGCGGCTTGCGCTGCGCGGAGCGGTGCTGGCCGAGCACCCGGCAGGCCCGGCGTTCGGAGATGCCGAGTGTCTGGCGCACATGCTCCACGCATTCGCGACGGCGCGAAGGGCTTAGAAGTTTCCCCGTGCAGCCTCAGTCAGGATCAGCTTCTCGAGCGTCAGGTCAGATACCGCCCGCCGCAGCCTCAGGTTCTCCTTCTCGAGGTCCTTCAGCCGCGACAACTGTGCCCGGTTCATACCGCCATACTGCTTACGCCACCGGTAGAACGTGTGCTGCGATATACCTATCTGTCGCACCGCATCGGCCATCGACAGGCCCTGGCCGTGCAACACCTCGACCTGGCGCAGCTTGGTGACAATGTCTTCCGGCTTCTCACGCTCTCCAGCCATTCTGTAGTCCTCCTGTTCGCCGAAATCCTATCGGATTTCAGGCTTCGTGGGTGGACCACTTCAATGGGGCTGGCTCATTTGCGAGTGGACTGGGCGCGAGGCGAAATCCGAATTCGTCCCAGCTCGCCAGGATGGGCGGCGTTTTCCTTGTGCCGCCACATGAAGCCGATCTCGAGGCTCGTGCCGAGCGCCTGCGCCGCGGTCACAACGGCCCGGCACGCGCCGTTTGCATCCTGTCCCTGCACGGAAACATCGATCTCTGGCAGGTGACCGTAGCCTTCGTCTTCCTTGCGGCCCTTGACCATGTTGACCGGGCAGATCCGCTGAAGCTCATCGAAGCTGCCGACGCGCTGCATTGCGCGCCGCAGCATTTCGTCGAGCAGCGAGTTCCAGTTCGGCTTTGTCAGCGGCTCCCCGTCGATTGTCGCGTCGAGCAACTTGGTGTGGGTCAGGCGGGGCAGAGCCCGCGTGTCGATCTCCCGTTCAGGCGATCCGCCGACGCTTGCGTGTGGTGTCGCTCGTCCCGTTTGCTGTTCCAGGGCGTCGAGCGCCCGCAGGATCACCGATTCCGGCGTATCGATAAGCGGCTGTGCGTGGCTCTGGAGGCGCTCGAACGCGCTCCGGCTAAGGACAATATCAGGCATCGCCCCTCCTATAGCAAAATACGGAAATATGAGAATACAAAAGAATATGGCGTTGTCAAGTTTGACTGGCAGGTTGAGCGCGCCTCCTTGCGCCGTTAGCTTCGGGCGACATATCTGTCGTGAACGAAACCGGCTGAAGCGGTCTAACTTAGGGGGCCTTCCATCCCTCGCGCGGATCAGGTGGTGAGGCATAACTGCCTCGTGCCGATCACGCCGGTCATCCCGCATGCACCAAGGGAGATCATGACGGGTCAGCGGAGATTAACTCTGAAAACGTCGACGTCTGCCGTGCAAAGTTCAGTACAGTCAGCCGCGCGGCTGGCCAAAGCTCACGGCAACGGAAAAGGCAACAGCAGCGGCCGGGTGAGTGCCTGGTAGCCCCGACCGCGACGGGATGCGACGCATCCTGCTGCGTGTGCGAAGGCGGCTCACCGCGCGGCGGTGAGACAGGGCTATTGGCCGAACTGCGGCAGCGCGGCGTGATGTCCTAATTCGCCCTCCGTTGAATGGCGGTTTCGACCCCGACGCAGGAACGGTTCGTAGCTACGGCGGACTTCCGGTCTCCGTCCTTGCGGCACCGTTTTACCCATTCCAGCCTCGGACTGATTCCAATCATAGGCCATGGACCTCATTGTGTCTGGAATGCGCCCCTGCAGATGGACATTCTCAGGCGGCGGCTTGACCATGGCGCGGGCGTGGCGATCTTCGAACTGTGCCGGGCTGAGATAGCCCAAGGCTGAATGCAGGCGGCGGTTGTTGTAGGCCTCGATGAACCGGGGCAGGCCGGTGGCGACGGCGTCGAACGACTCATACTCCATAAGGTAAGCTTCCTCCACCTTCAGTGTCTTCATGAAGCTCTCGGCCTTTGCGTTGTCGTACGGGTTGCCGAGGCGGCTCATAGATCCGAAGAAGCCCTGTTCGGCAAGAATGCCTCGATGCAGCTCCGACGCGTATTGGGATCCGCGGTCCGTGTGGAACACGCAGCCGGGCAAGGGACGCCGCTCCGCGATCGCGCTGCGGAGCGCCCTCGCCGCCAGGCGGGCGTCGATGCTGCGGCCGATGGC